>NZ_DASZBA010000108.1:0-2469 GCF_035944575.1 Noviherbaspirillum sp. | reverse complement strand
CATCTGCCTTCGACGCATGGCTTGCACACCGCGGTCGGCAAAATGAAAACTCGATGAAGACACATGTATCCCGCCTGCATTGCTGCGCCGAGGAAACAGGAT
Source organism: Noviherbaspirillum sp. (assembly GCF_035944575.1). GTDB lineage: Bacteria > Pseudomonadota > Gammaproteobacteria > Burkholderiales > Burkholderiaceae_D > Noviherbaspirillum. Next base: position 2,367 of record NZ_DASZBA010000108.1, on the reverse strand, counting down.
TGTTCATCGATGAGTAGCAATGTGACATTGAAGGAATAGTATGGTTCTGCTAATGACGAAGGAGACTCGAAAAGTTATGAGGTGCGTACAGTCCGGCGATACGAAACGAAGCGGAGAAAGGTTTGCCGGCGAGGAGTAACGGCGATCCGCAGGGGCGTATGTGACCATGGGGAAAGAGCGCTGCGATGAATTGTTAAACGATCGCATTATCTGATGTCCCGCAATATGAAAAATGAAGGAAGGCGAAGAATCGATACAGCCTTCCCGTTGATTTACTTCCACATCAAAAACGCCATGAAAGCAATAGCGCCCAGTTTTGTATCGATCGCATTTTGCCTTGCGGCAGCGCCAGCGTTAGCCCAGGAAGTCGTGGTGAAGACGGCACCGCCCGGTCCCGTGGCAACCACCATTTACCGCCAGGTGTTGCCGGATGGACGTATCGTGTATTCGGACAAGGCGGTCAAGGGCGCGAGGATCGATGGCCTGATCACGGTGGATCAGCCGATCAAGGGAAATCTCTGGACCACGGTGCCCAGTGCCCGTGCCGCCCGGACTGATGTACCGCCGCAGAGCGTGCAAACGCCGATCAAGCGTGTCAATACCAATCCCGAACCCGGCAAGCGAAGGACGCTGGACGACGCCACGATGAACCTCATGCGGGCGGAGAGCAAGCTGGAAGATGCGACGATGCGGCAGCAGGCGGGTGTCGAGCCTTTGCCGGGAGAGCGTACCGGGATTGTCGGCGGCGGCACGCGCCTGAACCGCGCCTATCACGCAAGGCAACGCGCTCTGGCAAGGGACGTGGCTGAAGCAAAAGAAGAAGTGCGCAGGGCCATTACCGAGCGCGATGCGCTGAAGTAGCGCCAAGTGTAAATCCTGATGTTCCGCCGGCATTGCCCTCACTGCGCCGATATGGCCGCATCCCGCACCGCTCCCGCCGGCAGCGAAGCAACCCACGATTGATATCCCGCGCGATCACGTTGCTGCCAGAACCTCGCCAGATGCGTGGTTGCCGCCACCTGTATTTCGCTGTCGGCAATCGACGGCAGCACCGCCGCCACTTCATTCGGTTTGGCATACGACCAGCGGTACAGCAGGTTCAACGCCGTGCCGGTGTAGCTTTCATCGGTGCTGTATTGGGAGAGCCAGTTCCAGGCGGCGGGCAGATCATCCTGGGCCTTTTGCATCGCGAGTTCACCCATCAGGCTCTCCCTGATGAGAGGGTCGGAGACGCGGTTCAGATAGTTTGCCGCCTGGCTGGGATTGCTGGTCACCACGCTGGCGCTGACTTCATTGAGAACTTGGGACGGCAGCTTGTCGGATTGCTGGAGAACCGTGCCGACCCATGCATATGCCTGTGCCGGGTCCTGCTGCGCATAGGCGACGGCAACCTGCTGGATCAGGGCGAGCGGAGCCTGGCTTTCCATGCCGGCGACGGTCTTCGCCGCCAACGGCAAGTCTTCCCGGATCAAATTGGGCAATACCGCGGCGATCAGTTCCCCTTGCGGGTCGCGTCCGGGGTTCTGTTGCAGCCATGCAAGCGCATCCTGCGGCGCCTTGTCAGCGATCGCACCGAGCGTCGCGGCAAGCACCGTGTTCGCATCGTGGCCGATGCTGTCGATATACGCCTGAAACTTGTCCGGCTGCTCCCGGGCCAGCATGGCGAGCGCGTTCGCCACGATCTCCTGGCGCTCCTCGGCGCGGATGCTTTCGAGCTGGGACAAGGCCTGCGCGGGGTTGTCGCGCACCCAGCGGTTATAGACCGACTGCAGCTTGCGGATGCGTTCGTCGGTCGCCGGTTCCTGCGACATGTTGCGTAAAGCGGTGTGGAATGCGGCTTCAAGATCGCTGGCGGGCATGGCGGTGCCGCCGCCACGCATGACCTGCATCAGGTCGCTGAATGTGAATCCGCTTGCGCCGTTTCCGTCCTTCGCTGCCTGAACAGTGCCGGCAGCGCCGGGCGATGCCTTTGCGGAAGCTTGCCCGACGGCTTTCGTTTCGGTCGGGAACCCATTTTCCGCACGCTCGAACAACTGCATGCCGATCGGCACGCCGATCAGCGGCGCCAGCAGGAAAGGAATCACGTTCTTGTAATTCATAGGCATGCGATGTTCTCGTTACCTGCGCGGCGGACGGATAGATCCATCCGCCGCGCAGCCCGATCAATACGGGCAGGTTTCGCGGTACTCGGAAATTGCCGTGTTAGATAAGTCGGCCTGGTGTTCCGTTCCGCACAGGTAAGGACTGTAGCGGGTATCGTTGTCGATGAAGCGCTTCATCCACGACACGCCGTACTTGCCGATCAGCCCGGCATTGCTGTTGCCGCTATTGGCGCAGCTGTGGCTGCCGTTGTTGATTTCCAGATAC
>NZ_DASZBA010000107.1:0-13983 GCF_035944575.1 Noviherbaspirillum sp. | reverse complement strand
CTAGGAACCAACCTAGCACCTTCAAGCTGCAATCCCGCCTTCTCATCGGATCAACGATTAGATACCTAACTACGTTGCTCGCCGACTATTTCAACAGAATCGGCCGATTACCACCCTTCCCGCCGACTGCTTCCGACCGATTCTGTTAAAAAAGTCCGTCGGCAACTTTTCCGTACTCACGAAAAAACGTATTGGGCAGGTCGGTAAGACAATCGTGGCACTCCATTAGCCATTGACTTCAATGGCGCAGCTCATTGAAGTGCATCTTCGAGAAAATGCTTGGGCAATTAATCAATTCGAGTGGTTGGAGCTCAGATTGAATATTGCTCTCTGACCTTTTCACCAGAGTCGCCCCCAAGCTGTCTCTCGCTCTGTCCAAGACCGATCAGTTCGCAGCACCTCTTCCTATACACTTTGCGATGGATGAAAGCTCATCCTTTTTGGTATTTTCGACAATGTTCCACAGCTCTATGCCGCTGGACCTCTATCTCTGTGATCATCTTGCGGCCTGTGCGCCAACCAATCCCTGGTGCTGCCGGCAAGCAGTTCAGCGATAATCGACAGCACCTCCGGGTGATGCACTAAGCCCATATGACTCACGCCATCGACCGCGATGGCATGATGGTTGGGCAAGTCACTGGGTACACAGCCTTGCCAAGCCACCACCCCATCAGACTTGGAGTAGATCGAGAATGCAGGCACGGCGGCAACCGCGTCCTCCTCTTTACTTGAGCGGCTGGCTGACGCAGCGCCAGTGTGACGTAGTTCGGCGTAGGGCGTGCCGAGTGTAATGATCTGGCGCACCCAAGCTGGATAGCGTTCCAGTAGCGCCCGTGCATACAGGCCTCCCAAGCTCCAGCCGACAAGTGTCACGGCACGACCATCGCGCGCTACTAAGCGCTGCAGCTGGATCGCCAGACGCGTAATCCAGGTTTCGAGGTCGCCATTTGGCAACTGGTTGATGCCGTGCTCCCAATCATGAACCTCATAATCGAGTTGCTGCAGGCGTGAACGCAACATGGCAGTGGCGCCCCCGGAGGCCCCGAGTCCTGGAAATACGATCACGGAGTGACCATCCCCTTTTGGCAAACGCTCGAGCGGAAGGACCTGTCCTGCAAAGAAGTCCATCATTGAGCGCACTGGTTCGAAGGCGAACAGCATCGGCGAGGAAGGTTGAATGTTAGTGATATGCATAATGCTCCATGGAAGCTCAGTTGAGCATTAAATTAAGATTGCCCATTATGCTGCGCCGCACCAGAAAAGCGTAATTTTTATTTAACCCACGGCTAGATTTTAAAGGGAACTTCTGCCGCTGCTGCATTGCACAAATATATGTTGAACCTTTGTCCAGATGGTGGTTCAGACCGTGTGTTAGCCCCTTATGCAGATAACCGCCTGTATAAAATGTTTCTTAGGAATACTTATGAACAACTTCTTCCAATCATCTTCTTCTCCTGCCGTAAAAGCACAACTCGAGGCGCAATTCGCTTTCTATGCCGATGTGTCGAAAAAAATGTTCGACAGCATACAGAAGCTGAATGAGCTCAATATCCAAGTTGGGCAAACATTGATGGAAGAAACTCTGTCAACTACCCGGCAAGTGCTGCAGGCCGATGATCGTACGGAGGCTGTATCGATTGCTGCTGGTCAGGCACAACCCGCAGCGGAGAAAGTCCGCGCCTATCGTCAGCATGTGCAAGCCATTTTCGCTGAAGCTCAGGTTGGCATAGCGCAGACCGCTGAAACGCATATTCCGAACGCTACTCGCACTGCGGAGGCAGTTGTTCAGGAAGTCGCACAAAAGGCATCCGAGCAAACTGCGAAGGTGACCCAGCGTCAGAAAGAATCGCTGGAAAAACTCACCACGCCGATTCGTGGAGCTGGTGAGCGCGTTCAGTCGTCTGGCGGTGCTACACGCCCGCAATAACGCTTCTTCGGAACGCATGCAGGCAAAGGGCCGCAGCAACTTATTGCTGCGGTTTTTTTTTAGCAGTCCAGTGGAAGAGGCGTTCTTTGCCAAGTCATGTTTTATGTTGATTTGAATAATAAAGAGCGCTTGCTATTCATGCCCGGTCAGCGCATTGGGCGTCCATCCAATGCTTCTTCTCGCCCGTCAAATATGCAGCGCCATTTCCGCTATCCAACCAGACAAGCGACTCTATTGAAAGAGCCGCAATAAGCGGCTCCCGCCACTGATAACGCGGGCTTCACCCCAAGTCCGCAACTCTCAGATATTATCCGGTCTGTCCCGCATTCTCAGCAATTTTCTACTCTCCGCGCGTTTCATTTCGTCGTAGCGACACGCTATAAGGAGCGAATGCGATCCTTTACTGTTCCAACATCGCGCACAAAGTCAGAGACTAGGAGAACCTCGAGAACAAATCCAGGCTGGATTCTGTGCAGGTCGCCGCCCTGGTCGTCGTCATACCTGTACTGGAGATTGCTGCGCTATCGTTCAGGATTGAAGCCATCGGTGAAGTCCTGTAGAAATCAGTATGGCTACTGCGCTGCCGATTGCTGTATCGATGGGCGCCTGGCGAACAGCTTTTTGCCCTATGCAAGCAAGCGAGCACGCTGTGGCTGCAAGAACAGCTTTTACCTATACCAATCGCTGCACTATCAATGAAGAGAGGGGGTCGTAAAGCTGAGTACTTTTGCAGCTTCCTGCCTAAACTCAATCACATCCAAAGGCTTGATCAGGTATTTTGAAATACCGAGTAGGTTGCTCCGATACATATCTTCGTCGGTGTTCGAAGCGCTAAGGATAAAGACAGGAATAGTGGAGAGGACGGGGTTGGTACGGATTTGTTTTAGCACTTCGAATCCATCCAGATCGGGCAATTTCAAGTCAAGCAGAATGAGAGATGGGTTGCCGGACAGCCTATTCTCATAAAGCCCATGGCAAGTTAGATACGCTATCGCTTCCATGCCATCGTGGACGACATCAATTTCTGCGGAAAATCCAGACGCTCTGAGCATTTTAAGCGTGAGATAAACTGCGATTTCGTCGTCTTCAATTAAAAGAAGGTGATTTGTCATCTTCTTAGGGTACACCTAATGACCCTCCAGTGCCGGTCATTTCTCAAGTGTTTTGGCTCTGCAAGTCAGGCTTGATATAGCAAGCGTCCGCTTCTCGCCGATTGCCGCCCTTCCCTACCGGCTGCTATCGACCGACTCTGTTGAAAGAGCCTTATTGACCTTCTGCGTTGTCGCCATAAGGTAATGGAATTCGCTCGCACTACATCCGCGCCAAGAGCGAGGACAGCCTGATTCCGCAGGGAATCGAATCAAGGATATACAGCCAGCGTCGCCATCGTTCGCCGGCGCTCCAGTACTGGTGTGCTATCCATTGCAACCGTCAGCGACCGGGCGGATTGCAAGGTTGTATCGTCAAGCAGCAGTCCGCGTTTTGTCGGGGGCCTGTTTGCCGATGCGACGCTGCGGGCTTTTTCTGCGGCGACGAATTTTTCTGTCTGCAGCACCATTTTCGATTTGTCTGCAGTGGTCATTTTCTTTAACGGCACAAGAACAGTATCAGCATCGATCGCGCAAGGCATATTGGAAAAAGTCGCCTCCCCGGATTTGGCGATGCATTGCACAACCTCCGCTTTCGCGACTCCTGCACTTGACAGAAACATGAAAAAGACGACCATGGTGTGAGTAATAAGGTGTTGCGTCATGATGTTGATCCTGGTGAACGAACCTGAAAAGTACTTCGATATGCATAACTAGCATGCATCATTGTCTGCCTCTGGTCTGTGCGTTTGCATCCCCAGAAAAATGGACGGCACATCCATTTACTTCGACACATCCTTGCCGCGGGTATGGGTCACGCCGGTGAGAATGCCGACGCCAAGCAGGATGACCGAAGCGATCAGCACATAAAGCTGGGGCACACCGGCGGTAATGAGGCCCCATGCGATGCCGCCGATGAGGATGGCGAAGCCAGCAAGATATATTAGGAAAGACATGGTTGACTCCTTGCGAACCCGGCCAGGCCGGACTCTGTGAATGTATTCGGGGGATGGATGACTTTGTCCGGAACATGCTGCCTGCATGTCGCGCCGGCATGTATTTCGATGAAGCTGAGGGCCTTATCGGCATGTCTCTTTATAACCCGCATCGCCGCGACAATCGGTGTGGTGGCGCACCCAGCATTGGAATGTGCTCGTACCGGCGACAGCCGCGAAAATGTACTTGCGTACCCTGCGGAGTCGTACGTGAAATCAGGATGGCCTATTTGCTGACCTGATTGCCGATCAGGCCGCCGACAGCCGCGCCGCCGACAGTTCCTACAGGACTGCCTCCGGTCAGCACCGCGCCACCGACTGCGCCGATTCCCGCCCCCATGGCGGTGTTGCGGTCCCGTGTGGACATGTGGCTGCAGGCGCTCATACCGAGCAGCATTACCATAGCCAGCGAAGTGGCTGCAATTGAGGTGATATTTTTCATGGATAGATTGCTTTCAAATGTTGACTGACTGCCCCCTTGCATACCGTCCGTGATGAACGAAAGCATGCGGGGACGACGAGGGATCAAAGCGAGCCGACCACCGTTTTCGTGCCGATCATCTCGACATCGACACGACGATCAGGCTGCAGGCAGGCGACAGTCCTGGCACTTTGCGCGCCTTTGCAGTCTTCCGCCTTGGTGATCGGCTGTGTTTCGCCCTTTCCTTCGGCATCGATGGTGCTGGCTTTTACATTGCGACTGACCAGGTAAGCCTTCACTGCTTGTGCGCGCCGTTCCGAAAGCTTGTGGTTGTATGCATTGCTGCCGAAGCGATCGGTGTGGCCGGTGGCGACAATGGTCTCGTAGTGTGCACCGTCGAGCTGCGTCACCAAACCGTCGAGCATTGCCCTGCCTTCAGGCTTCAGCTCGGCGAGGTCAAATGCGAACAGTGCGTCGCCGGCAAAACTGAATTTTTGCGCCAGCGGTTTGGCCATTGCCTGCTCGGGCGCCGTCGCGATCACAACAGGTGACATGACCGGGGCAGCGGCTGCGACAGGCTTGATGGAAAAGTCGCAAGGCTCGGTGGAACGGGCAGGCGTCCAGTCGCTGTCGCGCCAGCAGAGCCCGGTACCGCTCATGACGATGGAGCCGCCATGGTTATCAACCAGGTAGCCCTGGTTTTTGGTGTCGGTTGCCTGGGCCATGGCAGCGGCCGGAATCAGCGTCGCCGCTGCAAAGGCGGCAATAATCAGTTGTGTCATTGGTTTCATTTTTTTCTTTCCTGTAGATTTCGATCCGGGAAAATACCCGGAGCGCCAGACCCCGTCGTTGGGCGCAACGCCTTTCGATCCGGACCTGGGAGAGCGGGAACGGCATGAGCCCGGCCGGCTGTGAACACCGGCCGGTGCGTCGAATCAACGCTGCATGACCTTGCCGTTTGCATCGGAGAAAACGATCTCGACACGGCGATTCAGCTGGCGATTCGATATCGTGTCATTGGCAGCGACCGGATACGACTCGCCATATCCTCGTACCGAGACGCGCTCGCGTCCCACACCCAGTTCCTGCAACGCGGAGCGCACGGCCGTAGCCCTGCGCTCCGACAATTCCTGGTTATGCACGGAGGCGCCGGTACTGTCAGTAAAGCCTTCGATGAGCACGGTACGCTGCGGATTCTTCTGCAGGACATCGGCCAGTCTTTGTGCCGTACGCATGCCGTCAGGACCCAGGCGTGCCGTATCAGTACCGAACAATACGTCACCCAAGGTGATCACCATGCCGCGTTCGGTTTTTTTCGCGGCCAGATCGGCCAACTGCGCCGCCAGCTGTGTTTCGAGCAGCGCTGCGCGAGCCTGCGCTTCCTGCGTCCTGGCCTCGGCGGCCGCTGTCTCGTTCTGTGCGATCTGCGTCGCTACATTCGCCTGGTCGGCGCGCAGGGTGGCGCGGTCGGCTTCATTGGTGCGCTGATCAAGGCGCATCTGGTCACGCTCCTTGCCGGCACTTGCCACCTCGCCTTCAGCTGATTTCTTCTTTGCCATTTCCTGTGCCAATGCAATGCGTTGCTTGGCCAGGTAGGCGAGCTTGTCGATCGTTGCGGCGCTGTCACGATCGGCGGAGGCGGCATCAGCTTGCGCCAGTGCTTCACCGGCTTGCTGGATTTCCAGCGGTGCATGCTTCGCCACGTTCGGATTGGACTGCGCCATGCGGTAGTCGCTGCGAGCCTGCTCCAGAAGGCTGGTACTGCGCGGCATGGAACTGCAGGCGCCGACCAGGGTGGCGATGGCGAGCATGATGGGTAGAAGCTTGGCGTTGTTCATGGTGATTCCTTTTAAATTTCGTCGGCGCGCGGGTGCGTGCCGCTGAGTGTGACGACCGTCGCAGGTCGTTCTTATTTGCTGGCGCGGCTCAGCTCTTCACGCAGGACGCGAATATCGTCCTGCAGCGCGGCTGCAGCCAATTGCGCCTTGCTTGAATCGGCTTTCCCCTGCGCCAGTTTGGCGTCTGCCTGCGCCTGGTTCGCCAGTTCATTCGCCTGCTTGTAGTCCTTGTCCGCCATGGCTTTGTTCGCCAGGGCGAGTTTTTCACGCGCCGAATTCATGTCGACAGGTGCGTATTGCGCCCCGCCAGCGCCTGCGGCATCGGCAACCGCCGCTTTTGATACGGCAACCGAGGCGGTTGCCGGCGTCTTCATGCTGCTGCAGCCGGCGCTTAGCACCAGGGCGGCGCCGCACAAACCCATGAACCATGTTGTTGATCTGATCTTCATTTTGTTCTCCTGTGAACTGTTTCATAAAGCGGCGTGTTGCCGCGTTGAACTACGTTATAGGCGGAAATACCTGTGCCTTCCGTGCGTTGACACACATAGCGTGTCGACATACGTTCAGCGGCGTCATGGAGACAGGCCGGATGTCAGAAACACAAGCGCAATTAAACCCTGCCGAACGCGCGACCTGTGTTACCGTGCGGTAGCAAATTTCTTTCGCCTCACCGTCCACGGACGCCGCGACATCCCATCACTGGAAGCAGGAGTCCTGACATGTCCAGTACGCACGACCCGAATCAAAACCATCTTCTGGCAGCGATGCTCGACGCCGACTTCGACCGACTGGCGCCGCATCTGGAATTGGTTCCGATGTTGCTTGGCGACGTACTTCACGAGTCCGGCGGCAAGCTGCAACATGTGTATTTCCCGACCACCTCGATCGTCTCGCTGCACTATGTGCTCGAGAATGGCAGCTCGTCCGAAATCGCAGGTGTCGGTAACGAAGGCGTCCTAGGCGTCTCTCTTTTCATGGGCGGCGACACGACGCCGAGCCGCGCCGTCGTGCAAACGGGAGGTCACGGCTACCGTCTACGGAACCATATCCTGCTGGAGGAATTCAATCGCGCCGGTCCGGTGCTGCGGCTGCTGCTGCGCTATACCCAGGCGCTGATTACGCAACTGTCGCAGACCGCCGTGTGCAATCGCCATCATTCGGTGGAACAGCAGTTGTGCCGCTGGCTTTTGCTGACCGCCGATCGCGTGCCGTCGAACGAACTGACGATGACGCAGGAACTGATCGCCAACATGCTCGGCGTGCGACGAGAAGGCGTGACGGAGGCGGCGGGCAAATTGCAAGGCTACGGCTTTATTCGCTATCGCCGCGGCCACATCACCGTCGTCGACCGCGCCGGACTGGAACGCAATGTCTGCGAATGCTATGGCGTCGTCAAGAAGGAGTTCGCGCGCCTGCTTTCGGATGCGCGCCAGCGCCAGATCCGCTCTCCCGCAAGCAAGCTGGCATGACAAATGCGCCCTGCATGACGCGCATGCATCGCCAGCCTCTCTATCTACCGCAGGCTCCGTCTGACCGACGCCTGCACACCACGTCTGAGATCAATGTCTGAATATATGCGGAATATGGAAAAAACCTCGATTGACCGGTTGATGATGACCGGCTTCGGACTGACGCTGGCGGTGTTGCTGCTGGTCGGCGGTGTCGCCCTCCACTATGCGGTCCAATCCGTCGTCGCAATAAGAGTCATCCAGGGCAGCATCGTGCTGCTTCTTCTGTTTCTCGCGCTGCTATATGTGCGTATCCGGCGCATGATCCGCGTCCAGCTCGCGGCTGAAATTGTCCTGCATGAAAAACAGCAACCCTTGCTGAAAGCGGCGGCATTGCAGAACGCCATCTTCAACAGCGCCAATTTCTCCAGCATCGCCACCGACGCCGATGGGGTCATCCAGATCTTTAATGTCGGGGCCGAACGCATGCTCGGATACCAGGCGGCCGAGGTGGTCAACAAGCTGACGCCGGCCGACATCTCGGATGCGCAGGAAGTGGTCGCCCGCGCCAGGACGCTGAGCAACGAGATGGGCACCGCCATCCTGCCGGGCTTCGAGGCACTGGTGTACAAGGCCTTGCGTGGCATCGAGGATGTGTATGAACTGACCTATGTCTGCAAGGACGGCAGCCGCTTTCCCGCGATCGTGTCGGTCACCGCGCTGCGTGACGAGCAGCGCAAAGTGATCGGTTACCTGCTGATCGGCATCGACAACACGGCGCGCAAACAGGTCGAAGCGGAGCAGGCGCTCCTCGACCAGCGATTGCGCGATCAGCAGTACTACACCCGCTCGCTGATCGAATCGAATATCGATGCGCTGATGGCAACCGACCCGCGCGGCATCATCAGCGACGTCAACCAGCAGATGGAAGCGCTGACCGGCCGCACCCGCGATGAACTGATCGGCGCGCCATTTAAAAATTACTTCACCGATCCCGCACGCGCCGAGGAAGCCATCAAGCGTGTCCTGCGCGAAGGCAAAGTAACCAATTACGAGCTGACCGCCCGCGCCAGGGACGGCAAGGAAACCGTCGTCTCCTACAACGCGACAACCTTTCATGACCGCGACCGCACGCTACGGGGCGTGTTCGCTGCTGCCCGCGACGTTACCGAACGCAAGCAGATCGAACATGCGCTGCAGGAAACCAACGACGAACTCGAAACCGCGAGAACGGCGGCAGAGAAGGCCAACCTGGCCAAGTCCGAATTCCTGTCCAGCATGAGCCATGAGTTGCGCACGCCCCTGAATGCCGTACTCGGATTCGCGCAGTTGATGGCGTCCGAAACGCCGCCGCCGTCGCCCGCGCAACGACAGTCGATCGACCAGATCCTGCAAGCAGGCTGGTATCTGCTGCGCCTGATCAATGAAATACTCGACCTGGCGCTGATCGAGTCGGGAAAGGTGACGATGTCGCAGGAAGCGGTGTCGCTGGCCGAGGTCCTGCAGGACTGCCAGGCGATGATCGAGCCGCAGGCACAGAAACGCGGGATCACGATGAGTTTTCCCCGGTTCGATGGGCTTTTTTATGTCCACGCCGACCGGACTCGGGTCAAGCAGGTGATGATCAACCTGCTGGCCAACGCAATCAAGTACAACCGCGACGGCGGCAGCGTCACCGTCGATTGCGGAATGAGCGGCGAGAACCGGATACGCGTCAGCGTTACCGACACCGGCGCCGGACTGGCTCCCGACCAGGTGACGCAGCTGTTCCAGCCGTTCAACCGGCTCGGACAGGAGACGGGGGCCGAAGAAGGCACCGGCATCGGCCTCATCGTCACCAAGCAACTCGTCGAGCTGATGGGCGGCGCCATCGGCGTGGCCAGCAATGTCGGCATAGGCACTGTCTTCTGGGTCGAGCTGACCGCGACGAGCGCGCCGAAACTGGTATTCGGCGACACCGCCCGGGACGAGCGTACCGCGGTAGTGCGCGAGATGGCGTCACAGCGCACGCTGCTCTACGTCGAGGACAATCCGGCGAACCTGATCCTCGTCGAGCAACTGATCGCCCGGCGCAGCGACCTGAAGCTGCTGACGGCGATTGACGGGCATCTCGGTGTCCAGCTGGCGCGGACTTACCAGCCGGATGTGATCCTGATGGACATCAACCTGCCGGGCATCAGCGGATTCGATGCACTGGAAATTCTGCGCAAGGATCCGGCGACCGCGCACATTCCCGTCATGGCGCTGTCCGCAAATGCCGTGCCGCGCGATATTGCAAAAGGCATGGAGGCCGGGTTTTTCCGCTACCTGACAAAGCCGATCAAGGTGACGGAATTCATGGATGCGCTGGATGTCGCCCTTCAGCATGCATCGGAAACCGCCAGGACCATGAAGGAAGACAGCGCAGACCACGTAGCCGCCGAAGCGGATAAAGGCTGATTCAGCCGACTCGCGATACACCGAATATTCTCGAAAGAACGCCATGCTCGATCCATCCGAAATCCTGAACGCCAGCATCCTGATCGTCGATGACCAGGAAGCCAATGTGATGCTGCTGGAGCAGATGCTGCGCAATGCCGGCTTTACCCGTTTCACATCGACCAGCGATCCACACACGGTGTGCCCGCTGCACAAGGCGCATCGCTACGACCTGATCCTGCTGGATCTTCAGATGCCGCTGCTGGACGGTTTTCAGGTGATGGAAGGATTGAAAGGCATCGAAGAAGGCGGCTATCTGCCGGTGCTCGTCATCACCGCGCAGCCGGCGCACAAGCTGCGCGCGCTGCAAGCCGGCGCCAAGGACTTCGTGAGCAAGCCGTTCGACCTGATCGAAGTGCAGACACGGATCCGCAATATGCTGGAAGTGCGCCTTCTATACAAGAAGCTGGATGACTATAACAAGGTGCTGGAACAGACGGTGCTGGAGCGGACCGCCGAACTGCGCGACAGTGAAGCGCGGTTCAGAAACTTTACCGCACTGTCGTCGGATTGGTATTGGGAGCAGGACGCGAAGGGAAAATTCACTTTTGTATCCGGTCCGGTGTTCGACATGCTTGGGCTGGCGGCGGACGACATGCACGGCGCTACCGACGGGCTGGAGGCGGCGCGGTGGAACGCCGAGGAACGCAAGCTGCTGCACGCCAATATCGCCGCCCGCCGTCCGTTCATCAATTTCGTCTATAGCCGCAGCGGTGCCGACGGCGCGATGCAGTTCCTGCAAGTGAGCGGCGAACCCGTATTCGACTCGGCAAGCCGATTTATCGGCTACCGCGGAATCGGAATGGATATCACCGATCACATGGCACGCAAAGAATCATAAGGGCCTGGTTGTCCCCTTGACGTTCGGTCGACGCTTGTGTTCCGGCGCGGATACTTTGCGGGTAACGCTGCACAGTCCCGCCGGCAACGCCAAGCCGGCGACACTGACGGGGCCTGCGCCTGCCGGCTTACGAGGTGCGTGTGATGACGCCGGCATCGACTTTCACCTTCTCTCCAATCCGGTAACCCGGATCGGCTGCAAAGGGCACCATTTGAGTAGTGCCGTTGTTCAAACGAACCACGATCTCATAGTGCATCGTGTCGCGGACCTTGCCTTCGATCATGTTGCCGGCGTAAGCGCCGCCGACCGCGCCAGCGATCTGGGCCACCGTACGGCCGCTTCCGCCGCCCACCTGGCTGCCTAGCAAGGCGCCGACCACTCCGCCGCCTATGGTGCCGAGATAACCGCCCTCACCCTTCACCTCGACGAGGTTGACTGCCTCCACCGTACCGCAGTTGTAGCAGATGCGGGCTACCGGCACCGGCGCTGCCGGCGTCTGCAGAGGCTTGCCAAGCGTGGCGCTGGTAACTCGGTCACCCATGCGCATGTTCGCCGTCACGGTACTGTTGCGCACAATCCGGTCGCTGTTTCGGATGGTGTACGTCGTGGCGTACTGGCCGCTGCTTACTTCCGGCAGGAACACCCTGGCTTTCACGCCGTGAATGACGAGATCCACTTTCGCGCCAGGCGTACCGGCCATTGAAAACTGCAGGTCATTGCCCCCGCCGAGATCGGCGACGGGTTCGACGTTGAATCGTTCGATCTTCAATTGCGGGTTCGGCGCCGCTTTCGCGGAGTGATACCCGACACCTATTTGCAGCGATTCATTCAGAACCGTGCTGGCGACCTGGTTGCCGACTCGAAGATTTGCCGTCACCGCACTCCGGGCTGCAATCTTGTCACGGCTGCTGACAGTGTACGTACCCTCATAATGACCGGCTTCGGTTTCGACCATTGGCACATTGCGGGTTGCACCATCGATGCGCAAGGCGGCCGACCCGCCCGGCGTTCCATAAAGATCGAAGTTCAATTCGACGCCGGGCCTCATGCGCTTCACTTCGTCGACGTTGAAGCCTTCAATGCGCGGCATGCCCTGTGCCGGACCGTACTGCTGCGCAAACGCTGCCCCTGGAATGCTCAGCATAGGCACCAGTGCAGACATTGCAAGCGCACCGGCCAAGATTGTTTTCGTGGTTTTCATTATTGTTCCCTGTTTGTTGATTCGAATGGCACGGATGAGCCATTGGCACGTCATGTGCCACGAGACCGACGATACGCCTGCTGACCATGCGCGTCTGTGTGGCACCGAACATTCGCGTCGTCCGCGGGTGCGTTGTTCCATCAGTGCGCCAGCGAACGGATCGGGCACCGCAGAACACCGACAATGAAATCAAGCGGAGATGATTCGAGTTCCTCCGGCGAATCGCCCGATACCAGTCCTTCGCGGTGTGTCGCGGACAGACATGCTGCCCCGGCAATCGCGCCTGAAGGCAAAGCGTCACGCCGGCGGGCAGGTTGACGGAAGGTTCAAATGCCGTACATCACATCAAACAGGAAAGAACCACATGAACAAAAAAATCTGGGGCGGCGTCATCGGCTGGGGCGTCCTCGTGATCTGCTTCGGCATCGCTTCGCAGAATGTCGCAAGCGCATTGACGAACACCCGGGCCGGCGTCGCTTCGGGTGAGGAAATGGTCATTTTTCTGGCCGGCGGGATTGTCGCCACCCTTATCGGCATTGTTGGACTGACGGGTTCGATGTACCGCTGCGTGCGAATCACGCCACGCATACGGACCAGGGCACGCTGCTTTGATTTCTGAACGCTGCCTGATCTTCCCGTTTCCCGCGATGCGGCCGCTGCGTCGACAAGCGCGGCCTGAAGTCGGAACCGGGGCAATTGAAGAACAAATAGCGCCTCCAATGTGGTCTACCGCACCGATGCGACGTGAAGGTCCACGTAAAGTCCTGCTGTCGATGCGGCAAAACCGCGATTCGACTTGTGGATGCGAACCGGAAGGTCCCGTGCCCCTGGGTCTGTTCTATCGGCCGGGTACGCGAGGCACTCGCTTTTCGCATTTAATCCGCCAACCATGGAGACTATGATGCACTGGGATGTCATTGAAGGAAATTGGCCGGAATACAGGGACCACATCAGAGCGCAGTGGGGAAAACTGACTAACGATCAACTCGATGCGATTGCGGGAAACCGCGAACGGCTGGCAGATCGGATTCAGCAGGAGTATCGGGTCGACCGGATGGAGGCGGACATGCAAATCAGGTCGTTCCAGAAGTTTTTGAAGGAAAGCGGCGTGGTCTGATTGCCCGCCGCTCCATGAGATCTGCCGGCTCTGGCAACGACACTACCCGGCGGTTTCACAAGGAATATATGCGTTCCTGCCGCCGGAGAGACGCAGCATCAACGATTTATTTTGTATGTATGCAGTAATGTCTTTCAATCGAGACTTCGATTTCAGGACATCTTTTTCACTTACCAGGACAACTACATGAATATTTCCAAACGCTTTACCGCTGTATTATTTTCTCTCGCAATGATCGCCGTCGCCGGATGCGCTTCCACGTCGAAGACCGAAGGTACAGGCGAATATGTTGATGACACGGTCATCACCTCCAAGGTCAAAACAGCGATATTCCAGGAGCCGGTCCTGAAGTCGCGCGAGATTAACGTCGAGACATTCAAGGGTACGGTTCAGTTGAGCGGCTTCGTGTCATCGCAATCCGACATTGCCAAAGCCGTCGAGGTGACACGAGGTGTAGCGGGCGTGAAGTCGGTCAAGAACGACATGCGCATCAAATAGTTGATTTCCTGCTGCAGGCTTACAGCAGGCGCAACCTTCTGTAAGCCTGCAGCAGGCGATCTCGGCGCCAGGCCACCAGTCACCTGGTCTGCGAGCCGGGAGTAGGTCAGAGTATGCGGGTGCAAAGGATT
>NZ_DASZBA010000106.1:0-8436 GCF_035944575.1 Noviherbaspirillum sp. | reverse complement strand
AGCAGCCGCGGCTCGGGCTGAACGGCAAGAAGTTCAACGTCTACAAATTCCGATCGATGAAGATGCACCAGGAGCACGGTGTCGTGAAGCAGGCTACGAAAGACGATCCACGCATCACGCCGATCGGCGCCTTCCTGCGCCGCACCAGCCTTGACGAGTTGCCGCAGTTTATCAACGTGTTGCTGGGCGACATGTCTGTGGTTGGTCCGCGCCCGCATGCGCTGCAGCACAACGAGATGTACAAGGATCTGCTTGAGATGTACATGCTGCGCCATCGCGTAAAACCGGGCATCACGGGCTGGGCGCAAATCCATGGTCACCGTGGTGAAACCGATACCGTAGACAAGATGGCAAAGCGCGTTCAATTCGACCTTCATTACATCCAGAACTGGTCGCTGTGGATGGACATCCGCATCATCATCTGGACCGCTTTCAAAGGCTGGACTGGAAAGAATGCGTACTAACGGAATACATCCGGCATGCACGCCATATCACTGCCTTCCCTAGTCTCGCGGGAGTCATCTTCGCGTTCATGCAATGCATCGGCGCGAAGATGAAACGGCAGCCGATATTGAGTGCGCATTCGCACAGCCGAATTTCAAACTAACTTACGCAAACGCAATTTCTCCTTCGCGACACAGGCGTAACCTCAATCAATAGATTGCCATGTGGGATGCAAGGCGGCATCCGGCGAAGCATTCATCCATTCGCCGAACACGATAGGCAAAGACAGGCATCCAGATCGACTATGCAGAAAACGAACAAGACATCGTTGCACGACCTCATCACTCCGAAGCGCTGCCTGCTGGCCGCCTTCCTTTTCTTCCTTCTCATGGTGTGCGTCGGCGCGATTCCCGGCAAGGCGATGGCGGCGTCCAACGTGGTGTCGGACAAGCTGCTGCATTTCACCGCCTACTCCATTCTCAGCGTTCTTTTGTATTGCGGCATGAACGGTACCCGACTCAACCGGGGACTGCGCACCTTCCTGCTGATCGGTGTGCTGGGCGGCCTCGACGAAGTGATCCAGTCCTTTCTCCCGTATCGCAATTTCAGCCGGCTTGACTGGGAAATCAACATGCTGGCGGCAGCGATCTGCGTGAGCTTCCTGATGTTGCTGCACCCGACCTATACCTCATTGGTGAAGTCGCGCAGGCAGGAAAAACGGGGCGAGCAGGCAAGAAGAACAGGCCCGTTCTCGAACGACAAATCCTAACAAGGAACAGATAACTATGCGAAAAATTACGAAAGCCGTTTTTCCTGTTGCCGGTCTCGGAACCCGCTTCCTGCCCGCGACGAAGGCGAGCCCGAAAGAAATGCTGCCGGTCGTGGACAAGCCGCTGATCCAGTACGCGGTGGAGGAAGCGATCGCTGCGGGCATCACCGAGATGATCTTCGTCACCGGCCGCAACAAGCGCGCGATCGAAGACCATTTCGATATGGCTTACGAACTCGAGGCCGAACTCGAAGCGCGCAACAAGGAGGCGCTTCTTCAAGTACTGCGCAGTGTGAAGCCGGACAACGTGTCCTGCTTTTATGTGCGCCAGGCCGAAGCGCTTGGTCTCGGACATGCGGTGCTGTGCGCCGAACGCATGGTGAATGATCAACCGTTCGCCGTCATCCTGGCGGATGACCTGCTGGACGGACAAGTGCCGGTCATGCGGCAGATGTGCGAACTGCATGAGCAGCTCGGCACCAGCATTCTCGGCGTGGAGCAGATTCCCCGCGAACAGAGCCGTTCCTATGGCGTAGTGGCAGGCAGCGCGTTCAACGACCGCCTGATCAAACTCACCGGCATCGTAGAAAAGCCGGCTCCGGAGAACGCGCCATCCAACCTCGGCGTGGTGGGACGCTATGTCCTCACACCGGCAATTTTCAGCCACTTGCGGCGGCTGCAGCCGGGCGCGGGCGGCGAGCTGCAACTGACCGACGGCATAGCCGCGCTGATGGCGGATGAACCTGTTCTCGCTTACCGGTTCGACGGCGTCCGCTACGACTGCGGCAGCAAGCTCGGCTATCTGCAGGCGATGGTGCACTTCGCCTTGCGCCATCCCGAAGTAAAGGAAAAGTTTGGCGAGTACCTGCGCGATCTCCGGCTCGGCCAGGCGGAAGCGGCGGAAGCGCTGGCCGGCTGACCCGCTCATCGACAGCAGCCAGGAAAGCAGCAGGCATGACCAAAGAACCTCAACTACCGGCGAATTTCATGAACATGGTACAGAGCAAACCCAAGGTGGCGCTGATCACCGGCATCAGCGGCCAGGACGGTGCCTATCTGGCGGAGCTGCTGCTGGGAAAGGGTTATATCGTTCACGGCATCAAGCGCCGCACCTCGCGCTTCAACACGGACCGCATCGACCATTTGTATCAGGGCCCGCAGGAGGATGATCGTCGCTTCATCCTGTATCACGGCGATATGACGGATTCATCTTCACTGATGCGTATCGTTCAACAGGTTCAGCCGGACGAGATCTATAACCTCGCGGCCCAGAGCCACGTGGCGGTGTCATTCGAGGAGCCGGAATATACGGCGAGCTGCGATGCCCTCGGCCCGCTGCGCCTCCTCGAAACGGTGCGACAACTGGGAATGGAAAAGAAGACTCGCTTCTACCAGGCATCGACCTGTGAAATGTTCGGGCAGTCGGCATTTGCAATGCAGAACGAGGACACCCCATTCCGCCCGCGCAGTCCGTATGCGATTGCAAAACTGTACGCCTACTGGATGACCGTCAACTATCGCGAAGCCTATGGCATATACGCCTGCAACGGCATCCTGTTCAACCACGAATCACCGTTGCGCGGGGAAACGTTTGTTACGCGCAAGGTGACCCGCGGCCTGGCCCGCATTGTGCTCGGACTGCAGGATTGCATCTATCTCGGCAATCTGAATGCCATGCGCGACTGGGGCCATGCGCGTGACTATGTGGAAATGCAGTGGCGCATGCTGCAGCAAGACCAGCCGGAAGATTTCGTCATCGCCTCCGGCGTGCAGCGCAGCGTTCGTGACTTCGTCACGGCTGCCGCCACCGAAATCGGACTCGGTCTTCGCTGGGAAGGCGAGGGGCTGGAGGAGACGGCGATCGTGACGGATACAGGAGTCCATGCCGGCGTAGCGCGCGGCCAGACCATCGTCCGTGTGGACCCGCGATATTTCCGGCCGACCGAGGTCGACAGCCTGTTGGGTGATGCCAGACGGGCACGTGAAAAGCTTGGTTGGGCGCCGGCCACCACTTTCGATCAGCTCGTGAAGGAAATGGTGCAGGCCGACCTGCAGGCGGCGATCAAGGAAGGACCGCTTCAGCAGCACGACCACGCGCACTACGGTTACATCGAGCAAGGCTGACGGGCCGGGAGCGAGCCCTCAAGTACATATCTTTTTTTGCAGCGGCAATTCATCCGGGACGCGGATTCATCGCGCACCGGCTTTGCCAACATTACGCACAGAGGAAATAATGCAAAACAACAATCGCAACAAGCGCAACAAGCGCATCTTCGTCGCCGGCCATCGTGGCCTGGTCGGTTCGGCCATCGTACGCGCACTGAAAAAGCGCGGGTACCATAACATTCTCACCCGCACGCACGCGGAGCTCGATTTGATCGATCAGGCCGCGGTACGCGCATTCTTCGAACGCGAACAGATCGACGAAGTCTATATGGCTGCGGCGCGTGTCGGCGGCATTCATGCGAACAACACCTATCCGGCAGAATTCATCTACGACAACATGATGGTCCAGTCGAACGTGATCCACGAAGCATGGCGCAGCGGCGTGCAGAAGTTGCTGTTCCTCGGTTCATCATGCATCTATCCTCGCCTGTCGGAACAGCCGATCAAGGAGGAATACCTCATGAGCGGTTCGCTGGAGCCTACCAATGAACCCTACGCAATCGCCAAGATCGCCGGCATCAAAATGTGCGAGAGCTACAACCGCCAGTACGGAACGGATTTCCGCAGCGTCATGCCGACCAACCTGTACGGTCCCGGCGACAACTATCATCCGGAGAACAGCCACGTGATCCCGGCGCTGATCCGCCGCTTCCATGAAGCGAAAATCAAAGGTGCCGAGAAGGTGACCATCTGGGGCACGGGCACGCCGCGCCGTGAGTTCCTCTTCGTCGACGATATGGCCGATGCCAGCGTTCACGTGATGGAACTTGACCGTGCGAAATACGAAAAGCACACCACCCCGATGTTGTCACATATCAATGTAGGCACAGGCGAGGACGTCACAATACGTGAGGTTGCAGAAATCATCAGAAAGGTCGTCGGCTTCAAGGGCGACATCGAGTTCGATACCAGCAAGCCTGACGGCACGCCGCGCAAGCTGATGGACAACTCCAAGCTGCTGTCGCTCGGATGGCATCCGGGCATGCGGCTCGGTGAAGGAATCAAGGAGACGTATGCGCACTTCGTGACAGACGTCGCCGAGAAGGAAGCAGCCGCGGAAGCCGGGGTTCGTCCGCACGGCCTGCTGGCAAGCGCATAACCGCATCAATCAACGTCGGCTTGTAATGACTCGACACATGCAGGCCAATCATCGTCATGGATAAAAAAAGCAGTCTAGCGAGCAAGGGCATTTCCGCCGTATTCTGGGGTGGGTTCGGCTCGGCGCTGCGCGCCCTCCTCCAGATCGGCGCGCAGATTGTCCTCGCACGTCTTCTCGGCCCGGTCGAGTACGGCATTTTCGCGATGGCGACCATCGTCCTCAGCTTCACCAACTTCTTTTCCGATATCGGGATTTCATACGGCCTGATTCAAAAGAAGGAAATCACGCCGGACGATATCCGCTATGTGTTCACCTGGCAGCTGATTCTCGGCTTCATTGTGTCGCTGGCGGTATTTCTCCTCGCCCAGCCGCTGGCGGGATTCTTCAACGAACCACGGCTGATCGATGTCATCCAGGTGGCTTCGGTGATCTGCTTCCTGAATGCCATTTCCTCGCCATCGATGAACCTGCTCAAGCGCGAGCTCGATTTCAAATCGATCCAGATCGCATCCTTCGCCAGCTATGTCGTCGGTTTCGTAGTGGTGGGCATCCCGATGGCGATGGCCGGCATGCAGGTATGGGCCTTGATCGCCGCCTACATCGTCAACGTGGTGCTGAATCTCGCCATGCTGTATTCGAAATCGCGCCACCCCGTCGGCATCGTCCTGCGCCAGGGCGGCGATGGCGACCTGCTCGGCTACGGCGCCAAGGTGTTTGCGACCAACATCGTCAACTGGCTGATCGGCAATATCGACCGCGTCATCATCGGTCGCATGTTCTCGGCGGCGCAGACCGGTTTCTACTCGCTGTCCTATAACCTGCTTTCCAGCCCGACCATCACCATCATCGGCGTGATCCAGGGCGCGCTGTTTTCGACAAGTGCGCGGGTGCAGGATGACCGCGACCGTTTGCGCCGCGCCCTGCTGACGATGATCGGCGCGGTGACGCTGCTGCTGTTCCCGGTGTTCTTCGGCATCGCCGCAGCGTCGGAAACCATTCTTCACAGCCTGTACGGCAGTTCGTGGCTGGAAGCGACCGGATTGTTGCAGCCGATCGCATTGGCAATGCCGCTCTATTTGCTGCTGGGCATGGCAACGCCGTTGCTCTGGGTCGCCGGCCGTACCAAGACGGAGTTCCTGATCCAGATCCCGATCGCCATCGTCTTCGCGCTGGCCGCCGGATTGGCCGCCGCCTTTTCGCTGGAAGCGGTGGCATGGACGGTCTTCGGCATGTACTTCATCCGTGCCGCATCCATCCTCGGCGTGACTTGCCGTGCCCTCGAGATCAGCATGCGCCGCGTTGCCAGGGCGATGACGGGCGGTTTGATCACCACGGTGATCACCACCGGCCTCATCCTCGCCGCCGATTCGACCGCGCGGCAGATGACGGGAGTCCCGGCGCTGTGGCTGGCGGCCGATATGGCGGCAGGTGCGCTCGGCATGGCTGCGTCGCTCTGGCTGTTCCCAAGCCTGATCAACCGGCACGTTGCCCAGCTCTTCGAGAAGATCGCCATGCGCCTGCCATCACGCGCCGGCGGGATGCTGCAGAAATTCATTTACCGGGCTGGTTGACCGATCTGGTCAACCGCAACGGCGAACGGACTGAAAAGGTCGAACAGACCAGAAAAGCAAAAGGGGAAAACGAGTGAACGAAATCATTTCCATGCTCACCGCGGGCGTCGGCGCCCTGATCTTCGGGATTGTCGGCATCTTTGCCTTCGGATGGCTGCTGCTGGTGCAGAAGCGGCTGCGCAGATGGACGATCGCCATGATATTTCCGATCCTCATCGCCGCCATCGGGATCGGCGCCATCCTGTCCGGGCGCGACTTCACCGCCGAAGCCTCGGATGCGGTCAAGACCGAAGTCGGCTCCGGCATGCTGGTCTGGTTCTTCCGTCTCACCACCATCGGCATCCTGGGCATTTGCATGGCGCGGCTGGTGTCGGTATCGCAAAGTCTGGAAAACCGCGGCAGGGAAGGACGGGGCCTGTTCTTCGCTTTCGTCTTCTTTTACGTCACCAACCTGGTCATCAATAACATACTGGGCACAGATCCGGTCTTCCATGACCGATACCTGCCCGCGATCATCATCTTTACCGCGATCTACTTCAGCCGCGGCCAGGACCGCAACACCGCGGTGGACGCCACAAAGGTCGGCCTGCTGTTTTTCATGGTCGGCAGCTGCGCGCTTGCCGTGGTAAAGCCGAACCTGGCGCTGCAAACCGGTTACGACATGGGTTACCTGCCCGGCCTGAACATTCGCCTGTGGGGTATCGGGTCGAACCCGAACAGCCTCGGGCCGCTGGCCGTGATCTTCCTGCTGCTGCTCACGTTCCGGCCCTTCCGCATGCGCTGGCTGCAGATCCTGGCTATCGGCGCTGGCCTGGTCACCCTGGTCCTTACCCAGTCGAAGACCGCGTGGATCGCCGCCCTAATCGCCTTCTTCATCGTCTGGTGGACACGCTCGATCAGCTCGCCGGCCAATCCACGGCAGCGCAACATTTCGTATTACTCGCCGCGCAACTTCGCCGCGCCGATGGTGGTGTGCCTAATGGCGCTTGGCCTGATTTTCGTCTACGGCATATTGATGGCATTCGACCAGGAAGTTGCGGTGATCGACCGCGATCTGCAGGTTTCGTCGCTCACCGGCCGAACCCAGATCTGGGAAGCGGCGATCGGTGCATGGCAAACGAATCCATTGTTCGGTTACGGTTCGAATGTGTGGGGCCCGGAATTCCGTAAATCCATCGGTATCGATGCGGCACTGAGCGCGCACAGCCAGTTCATGCAGTCGCTCTCCGAAGCCGGCCTCGTCGGCCTGCTGGGGCTGTTGATCTACATGACCGCGCTGTTCGCTCGCGCCTATACGACCAATGCAGAAACCCGAGGCATGTCGCTTGCGTTGTTCTCGATCGTGTTCGTGCGTTCCATCAGCGAGACACCGCTCGATCTGACGAATATTTTCGGCGCCGACTTCCTCATTCACTTGCTGCTGTTCCGGGTGGTGCTGGTGCACACCTACGCGCCGGTCAGGGTACCGCAGCCGCAACTGCAACCGCAGCTCCAGTGGAGCAAGACATGATTGCGAAGCCCCTGCCCTCCATCTCCGTCGTCGTTCCTTTGTACAACAAGGGTGAGTACGTGGAAGAGGCAATTTCATCGGCGCTGGCCGCGCAGGGCGTCCGCGAAGTGATCGTCATCGACGACGAGTCGACCGATGACGGCCCGGAGCGCGTCGCCCGGATGAGCGATCCGCGCATCCGGCTGATACGGCAAAAGAACCAGGGCGTGTCTGCGGCCAGAAACCACGGTATCCATGAAGCACAGGGCGACTTCATCGCCTTTCTGGATGCCGATGACTGCTGGCTGCCCGAGTACATTCCAACCATCATCAGGCTGATACGCGCTCACCCGGAAGCCGGCATGTTCGCGACGCGGTATTACAGCTTCTCGGAAGAAGGGCAGAAGGAAGTCTCGTCCTTGCCCCAAGGCGTATCCGAAGCCAGGGAGGGAGAACCGCAACTGGTAACGCGATTTTTCGAATCGTGGGCAACCGGCAACTTCTTCTTTACCTGTTCGGTGGTGATTCCGCGCCGCATATTTTTCGAGCACGACATCTTCTTCCCGCTTAACGAAAGCCTTGGCGAGGACCAGGATGTCTGGTTCCAGGTCGCGGAACGCTATCCGGTCGCCTACTGCGCCAGTCCGCTCGTCGGTTATCGCATCGGCGCCTTCCCCAGCCTGAGCAAGGCAGCGACCGGCACCGAGCTTCCACCGTTCATCCGGCGCCTGAAGGAACGCTTCGACAGCAACCGCATTCCGGCGCAACATCGCAAGGGCGTTTCGCATCTTCTCGGACGGCACCAGCTGATACTCGCGATGAAGCACATGCGCTTTCGCGGATGGGCAGACGGCATCGCGCTGCTGTTCGACCGCTTCAGCATCCAGGCGCCAAAGAT
>NZ_DASZBA010000105.1:0-10280 GCF_035944575.1 Noviherbaspirillum sp. | reverse complement strand
TGTCGAGCCAGCCGGTAACGGTGTCGGGCGGCACCACTTCGTGCGCGCTGCCATAAAACAGGCTGCGCGCGCCGATGCGCGCGATTGCCCATAAAGCAAGGGTGTCCGTCTGCGCGGGCGAGGGCGATGCCGTTGGCTTGATGAAACGGTCGAGAAGCCAGTCGCCGATCTCCGTCTTGTAACTCGCCGGAATGCGTTCGAGTGAGGCGACGAGACGCAGCATGTCGTCATGCGTGCCCTTGGCGAGATGGGGAGGGCGGTGCTTCAGTTCCGCTTCATCTTCCTGCACATTGAATGCGAAATCATCCAGCAACCGAAGCTGCGCATCCTTGTCCAGTCCACCGGCGACACGCCGCCACATCGTCCACCATTCCGCCGTTACCTGCGGATCATTGCCATATTGGACGCCGGTTTCGAAAATCGGCCAGAGACGTTCAATGCGCCATTCGTCGAGCGGATAGCCGAAGCCCGGCCGCAGGCAATACCCGGCCAGGTTGAACCAGATCCGTTCATGGTCGGCGGAGCGCCTGCGTGTGTTCGCCCGCTCGATGAGCGCATCGAACAGTTGCCGCAGCAAAGGGGTGGGCCATTTTTCCCGGCGGCCGATGAGCTGTTCGAGCTGTGCCCTGAGCTGCCTGACCTCCTTCGGCATGACTTTCTGCGAACGGGTGCCGAAGATACGATCGATCTTGCCGATAGCGTCGGCCAGGCGCGGTGGCAGCGCATGCTCGGCCGGCTTCCCGGCCGCATTGCCGTCGTCGTTACCGACCTCGCCCCGAAGCTGAAATTCAAGCAGCCATCGCTGATTTTCATCGTTGGCGCTGACACAGTGCATTTCAAGCGTGCCGACTTCCATCAGCGTGGTCGCCAGCCGCACCGGGACCTCCTGCTTTCCGGCAGCGCCGGCGGAGCGGAGCACGGTGGCGATGGGCGGCAGCGGCGAGTAGTCGCCTTTGTCGAGATCGACCAGTTCGCCGAGGCGGGGCGGCGGCCCATCGTCGGCGGTCGTCGAGAGCAGGTGGAAACGAACCGGGCGACCCAGGCGCAGGGCAAACGTCCGATCATGCAGCAGCAATTCCTTTCCGGTTTCGCTGCCGCGAGGCAGCACGCAGATACCCCTGTGCGACGGGGTTGCCGCGGCAGACTGTCCGGATTCCTCCGGTGCTTCGTTGCGGCGTGCAACTTTCGCATCGTTGTCGACCATCAGGAAATAGCTGCGGGGAGAGCCGCCGCCGATTTTCGGCGCGCGGCCCTGCCTTGCGAGGGAATAGGCAACCGCGCCGCGTGCGACGGCGACATCGGGGTTTTCGTTATGGAGCAGCCGCAGCGGTTCGCCGCGCCAGGCGGCGAGCGTGCTTTCCAGCCGGGCAGCCAGTGCAGGCGCGCGGAATACGCCGCCGTTGAGCAGCAGCGTATCCGGGACGGGCAATGCGTCGTCAGCAGTATCCGCGGTTCCCAATGCCTCGCGGGATGCTCCTGCATGCTGATGGAGGAAGCTGGCGAGGTGGCGGGTGACCGCCGGATCGCTTGCATAGGGCAGGCCGAATTCGACGATGCCGCTGCGCCGCTGCCGCGCGTGTTCGGCCGGCGCCACCATGGGGAAGAAGCCATCGACGACAATGCGTTCGACCTCAGCCCGCTTCAGTTCGACGGTGCTCGTGCCCCCCACCAGCCGGGAGCCGGCGCCAAGCAGGGTGACCAGGGTCTTCTCCGGTGCGTCCCTGGCGAGCAGTTGCTCCTTGGCGGCGCGGCAACGTTCCAGCAACTGTGAGAGGCTGCTGGCGGACAGCTTCCTGCTCGTGGCGCCCGCGCCCTGACCGCCGGTCATGCCGGCCTCCACGACATGGGCCAGTACCAGGTCCATGTTGTCGCCGCCCAGCATCAGGTGCTTGCCGACGCCGATGCGGGTCAGCACCGGCTCATTCTCCTGCAGTTCCACCCTGATCAGGCTGAGGTCGGTGGTTCCGCCGCCGACATCGCAGACGAGAATGAGACGTGTCCGGGCGAGTTCGGCGGCAACACTGTCCCGGTGCCGGAACAGCCAGTCGTAGAACGCGGCCTGCGGTTCCTCCAGCAGCCGGAACTGCGTCAATCCCGCCTGCTGCGCTGCCTTGACGGTCAGCGCCCGTGCGCCTTCATCGAATGAGGCCGGTACGGTCAGCACCAGGTCCTGCTGTTCCAGCGGCGCATCGGGAAAGCGCCAGTTCCAGGCATCGCGCACGTAAGCGAGATAGCTTGCGCTGGCATCCACCGGCGACACCTTCAATACATCGTCGCCGGCACCCCAGGGCAGGATGGGCGCAAGACGGTCGACCGCCGCATGCGACAGCCAGCTTTTTGCACTCGATACCAGCCGTCCCGGCACCTGCGCGCCGAGCCTGCGGGCGAGGAGGCCGATGACGGCCGGATCCTGTGACGTTGCCGATGTCCACGGAAGCTGCAGGTCGCCCGCCGGTATCGCGCCGGGCGCGGGATGAAAACGCAGCGACGGCAGCAGGGGCGCGGCCTTGACCTCTCCCGGCGCGATCAGCTGTTCGATGTCGAAAAGGCGGATATCGTTGCTGCCGGATTCGGCATAGGCGACCACGGTGTTGGAGGTGCCGAGGTCGATGCCGACCGCAAACCGCTTCATTGCTACTGTCCGCCGTGCGCTGCGCTATGGGATTCGTTATGCGATTCGCTGTTGCCGCGCACGTCGAATTCGACCTTCCAGCGTTCGCTGCCGCTGCGCGGGACGGCGGACAGCTCCAGCGTACCGGCTTCAGTGACCTTGGCATTCAGGCGCACCTGCACCACTTCGCCCGGCTGCCGTCCTTCGGTCGGGAGCGTCGCCTCGATCTCGTCCAGTTCCTGCAGGTCGTCCGGCTGCCAGAAATCGAGCATGGTGCCGATCTGGTCCTGGCGTCGCGTCGAGGACCCGAAGAAGCGGAAATGCACCGGTTCGCCGACCACCAGGCCGAATTCCTGCGTCTGCAGTTCGGCTTCGGTGCCTTCCTCCATGCCGAAGGGCGCGACGCACAGCGCCTGCATCGGCGGCTCCATGCCGGGGATGGCCGGCATGGCCGATTCCACCCCGACGTAGAACGAACGCGCGGTCCCGCCGCGAATGCGAACGCCCTGCCCACGGCGCACATAACCGTAATAGGCGGCGCCCCGCGCGACGGCGAGATCGAGATCGGCGCCCGACAGCAGACGCGCCGGAGGGGCGTTTTCAGCGGCCAGCCAGCCGTTGACGGTGGCGAGCGTGCGCTGGGCCAGGATGTCTGACTTGAACACGCCGCCGTTGAAGAGTATCGCGGTGGGATGCAGAAAGCTGCCTCCTTGGGAGGTCTGGACTGCGAATCCTTCTAGTTCACTTAATGCCGCCACCTGACGCCCAAGGAAGGCGGCAAGATGGCGCGTCACGGCGGCGTCCTGGGCGAACGGCAGGCCGAGCTGCGTCAGCGCGGCCCGTGTGCGCGTCGCCGGCCGCGCCGAGGCGTCCACCTGGGGGAAGAAGCCATCGAGAATGACGGCGGTCACTTCTTCCCTGGTCAATTCCGTCCGGATCGATCCGCCGATGAGCCGTGATCCCCGGCTGGGAACGACGATCGGCATGGTCTGCACATCCGAATCCGACAGCAGGTTTTCCTTCGCGGCGCGGCAGCCGTAGGTCAGCGCGCGCATCTGCCAGGGATCGAGCTGGGTACCGTTCGCAGCCAGTTTTCTTGCCACGACGTGGGCCAGCGTCAGGTCCATGTTGTCGCCGCCAAGCAGGATATGCTCGCCCACCGCGACGCGGTGCAGTTCCAGGTTGCCTTCGCGTTCGACGACAGCGATCAGCGAGAAGTCGCTGGTGCCGCCGCCCACATCGACGACGAGGATGATGTCGCCCGGCCTGACTTCCTTGCGCCAGCGGCCCTGGCTGGCCTGGATCCAGTTGTAGAGGGCGGACTGCGGCTCCTCCAGCAGGGTCAGCGCGTCATAGCCCGCCAGCCGTGCCGCTTCGGCCGTCAGTTCACGCGCTGCCGGATCGAAGGAGGCAGGAATGGTGACGGTGACGTCCTGCTGACCGAAGGGTGCATCGGGATGCGCGTGATCCCAGGCATTACGCAGATGGGTCAGGTAGCGTACGGACGCTTCCAGGGGCGACACGCGGGCGACTTCGGGTGGAGCATCGTTCGGCAGAATTGCCGCCCGGCGATCCACGCCCGGGTGGCACAGCCAGCTCTTGGCGCTCGATACCAGCCGTATCGGCGTGGTCGCGCCTCGGCCGCGGGCAAGCTCACCGACGACGTCCCGCTCTTCGCCGCTCCAGGGGAGACCCAGCTCGCCCGGGGCCAGTTCGTCGGCATGCGGCAGATATAGGAAGGAGGGCAGCAGGGGCTGCGCTTCCACAGCGCCCGGCGCGGTCAGCTGGGGAATGTCGAGAACGCCGTGGATGGTCTTGTCGTTGTCGCTGGCATTCATGTCGGTATAAGCCAGCGCGCAGTGCGTGGTACCGAGGTCGATGCCGATGGAGTAGCGCGGTGTATTCACAGTTCCACCTCTGCCGGTGTGAGCACCGTGGCGTCATGGGTGCCGGTAAGTTTGGGAAGTTTGACGTCGCTCGCGCGCCAGCCGCGATGCGTGAGCGTGCCGCGAAACGGCGCCGACCCGACGACATTGCCGGTCAGCCGCACCATCGCCGCATCGAAGCCTTCCGGCAAGGTGATGTTGCTGCCTTCACTCTCCTCGCGCACCGGCGCGATGACGAAATGCTCGCCCAGGACCTTGCGGCAACCTTCGTGCACCACCCGGGCGGCCGCGCCCACTTCCGCATCGGAATAATTCTTCAGATCTTCCATGGCGAAGTCGATCAGGCGTGCATCGCGCTGCAACAGGCTCAAGAGCTGGAGCGCCGCCTCGGGGGGTGTTTCCTTCAGTGGAGGCGGCACCGGTTTCGGGGGTTCCGGCGGTGGCTCCGGCGTCGCGGCTTCGGGTTCGGGCTGGGCCGCACCCTGCCGCAGGCGATCGATATGCGTCGCATAGTCGACGTCGGAAAAAGTGCGGAAGAACGCACCGATGGCGAGGGGAATCCTGCGCAGGAATGAGGGTTTCGCGCCGGTTTCCGGATTTGCCTTCGAGTCAGCCATTTTTATTACTCCTGGTTTATTTTGAATCGCTCCGGACAAGGTCCGAGCCGCCGGAGTATCCGGCAGGCATCTTGCCCATGTTGTGCGCAGGCGCCTGAAAAGCAAGGGGCGGGTCCTGGTACACAAGCGGCACATGGCCCGCATGCGATGAACTACTTCAGATTCCGCCGAAAAACGGATGGTTCACCGCAGTGGAAAGAAGGCCGGTTGCCCGCAGCGAAGAGTCTGGAAACGGGAGGCATATTGCTGCTGCCGCATCTCGTTTTGCAGCGCACATTATATTTTCATTCACCTTCGCCCGTCGACCGGTGCGTTTCGCCGCCGGAAGGATTTCGTCATGCCGCCTTACTAACGGCACGCCATTTGCGGTAAGTCAACGCGCTTCATGGTGCCTGAGGGAAACTCACCCATCCGCGAGGTGTTTGGCTGACTACAATGATTATTCGACGCCGGTTCCATCAACGCCATCGCGGCCCAGCGCCAGTCGCGCGACGACGGCAGGCACGTATAACAAAAAAGACGCCGGAACCACACTCAGCAAATGCATTCTCCGATGACACTCGACACTTCAGGCACCGTTCGCACAACCGATGAGGCGGCGCTCAGTGCCTTGCTCGATGGAGACCTCCGCGACCCGTTTTCAATCCTTGGCATGCACGCGCTGGATGACGGTCTGGTCGTCCGCGCATTCCTTCCGGGTGCGCGAGCAGTGCGGTTGATCGATGCGGAATGCGGACAAGACCTGGCGCCAATGCATCGGCAGCAAGGCACCGACGTATTCGCCGCTTTTCTGCCGGGGCGGCGCAGTAGGTTCGCCTACCGTTTCGCGGTGAACTGGGGCAGACACGAATCCCTGCTCGAAGACCCATACCGCTTCCCACCGGTGCTGGGGGAAATGGATGTCTGGCTGCTTTCCGAGGGGACGCACCGGCGTCCCTATGAAAAACTGGGCGCCCATCTCGTCGAAATCGACGGCGTGGTCGGCGCCAGCTTCGCGGTTTGGGCGCCGAACGCCAGGCGCGTGTCGGTGGTGGGCAACTTCAACCAATGGGATGGCCGGCGGCACATGATGCGACTGCGCCATGAATGCGGCGTATGGGAAATCTTTGTCCCGCACGTCGGCGCCGGCGATCTCTACAAATACGAAATCCTTTCCGCAGACGGAGGACGGCTCCTGAAAGCCGATCCGTTTGCCTTCCGCGCCGAATTGCGGCCGGCAACCGCATCGGTGGTGCACCCGATGCCTGCGCTTTGCCTGCCGCGGCCGGAACGGCGCGCGGCGAATTCGACCGGTGCGCCGGTGAGCATTTATGAAGTGCATCCCGGTTCCTGGCGACGCAAGGAGGGAGTCGGGCCGGGCTGGCTGAATTACCGCGAACTCGCCGGGCAGCTGATTCCCTATGTGCGCGAACTGGGCTTTACCCATGTCGAATTGCTACCGGTCAGCGAGCATCCCTTCGACGGCTCATGGGGCTATCAGCCGGTCGGCATGTACGCGCCGACGTCGCGGTTCGGCACGCCCGAAGACTTTCGTTTCTTCGTCGAGTTCGCGCACGCCAACCATATCGGCGTCATCCTTGACTGGGTGCCGGGCCATTTCCCTGCCGACGCGCATGGGCTGACCCGTTTCGACGGCACGCATCTCTACGAGCATGCCGACCCGCGCGAAGGTTTTCATCAGGACTGGAATACCCTGATCTACAACTACGGACGGCGGGAGGTCAGCAATTACCTGGCCGGCAATGCGCTCTACTGGCTGGAACGTTTCGGCATCGATGGCCTGCGTGTCGATGCGGTCGCATCGATGCTGTATCGCGACTACAGCCGGGCGGATGGACAGTGGGTGCCGAACCGCTTCGGCGGGCGGGAGAACCTTGAAGCAATCGATTTCCTGCGCACCGTCAACGACCTGATCCGGACCGAACGGCCGGACGCCGCGGTGATGGCGGAAGAATCGACCAGCTTTCCGGGAGTGTCGCGCCCGGTACAGGAAGGCGGGCTCGGCTTCCATTACAAATGGAACCTCGGCTGGATGAACGACACGCTGAATTACATGGTCAGGGACCCGATCTACCGCAAGCATCATCACGACCAGATGACGTTCGGCCTGGTCTATGCGTTCAGCGAAAATTTCGTGCTTCCGCTCTCCCACGATGAAGTCGTGCATGGCAAGGGCTCGATACTCGGCCGCATGCCGGGCGACGAATGGCAGCGCTTCGCCAATCTGCGCGCCTACTACGGCTTCATGTGGGGACACCCCGGGAAGAAGCTGCTGTTCATGGGCAGCGAGTTCGGCCAGGAAGGCGAGTGGGATGCCGAGCGCAGCATCGACTGGCATCTGCTCGACAAGCCGCTGCACAAGGGCGTGCAGCGACTCGTGCGCGACCTGAATGCCGTCTATCGCGCCTATCCGGCATTGCATCAGCTCGACTGCAACAGTGCCGGTTTCGAATGGATCGCGCACGACGACCGCGACAACTCGGTGTTTTCCTTCATTCGCAAGGACGAGCAGGGCGACTTCATGCTGGTCATCGCCAATTTCACGCCCGTTCCCCATCATGCCTACCGGATCGGGGTACCGCGGTCCGGCAGCTACCGCGAGATCATCAACACCGACAACGTCGTCTATGGCGGCAGCGGCTTCGGCAACGGCATGCTTGCCGCCGAGGACATCGCATCGCATGGCCGTCGATATTCATTGACCGTCGCCGTCCCGCCACTGGCCACGGTGATGCTGCGGCTGGATGGATAAAAAGAAGAATTCGAAGCAACTGGGATGCAGGTTTTAAGACAAATAAAGACGATACCTACAAACGATACTTAAGAGAGACCGTGATGGACCAAACGATAGATAAACTGATTATTGCCCGCCAGCTTCCAAAGCGCACCGTCGCGCTCGTGCTGGCCGGGGGCAGAGGTTCCCGCCTGCAGCAACTGACCGACAAACGCGCCAAGCCGGCGGTGTATTTCGGCGGCAAGTTTCGCATCATCGACTTCGCGCTGTCGAACTGCATCAACTCCGGCATCCGCCGCATCGGCGTACTGACGCAATACAAATC
Organism: Noviherbaspirillum sp.; assembly: GCF_035944575.1. GTDB lineage: Bacteria > Pseudomonadota > Gammaproteobacteria > Burkholderiales > Burkholderiaceae_D > Noviherbaspirillum. The sequence goes on along the minus strand of NZ_DASZBA010000105.1, from coordinate 2,107 downwards.
CCATTCGCTGCTGCGCCACCTGCAACGCGGCTGGAATTTCCTGCGCGGTGAGGCGAATGAATTCATCGACCTGATGCCCGCGCAGCAGCGGGTAAACGAAGCGTACTGGTACCGGGGTACGGCGGACGCGGTTTACCAGAATATCGACATCCTCCGGTCCTACGGTCCCGAGTATGTCGTCATCCTCGCCGGCGATCATATCTACAAGATGGATTACTCGCTGATGCTGCTCGATCACGTCGAGCGCGGCGCGGATTGCACAGTCGGCTGCATCGAAGTGCCGCGAATGGAAGCGACCGCGCTCGGCGTCATGGCCATCAGCGAGGACCGCAAAATCACCAGCTTCCTGGAAAAGCCCGCCGATCCGCCTGCCATGCCCGGCAAGCCCGATACCGCGCTCGGCAGCATGGGCATCTATGTATTCAATGCCGATTATCTTTACAGGCTGCTCGATGAAGATCTTGCCGATGAATCGTCGAGCCATGATTTCGGCAAGGACATCATTCCAAAGGTGGTCAGCGAAGGACGTGCGCTCGCGCATCCGCTGAACCTGTCGTCCGTGCCGCGCACCCCCGGCATGAAGCCGTACTGGCGCGACGTCGGCACGGTGGATGCGTTCTGGTCAGCCAACCTCGACCTCGCATCCGATATGCCGGAACTGAATATCTATGACCGCGACTGGCCGATCTGGACCTACCAGGAACAACTCCCGCCGGCGAAGTTCGTGCCGGATGAAAGCGGGGCGCACGGCAAGACGGCCAACACGCTGGTTTCCGGCGGATGCATCGTATCCGGTTCCGACCTGACCCAGGCGGTCCTGTTTTCCAATGTGCGCATCCATTCCTATTGCACCGTCACTCAGACGGTGATCCTGCCGCATACCGAGATCGGCCGTCATTGCCGCCTTCAAAAAGTGGTCATTGACCGCGGCTGCAAGCTGCCGGAAGGACTGGTGATCGGTGAAGACGCAGAGGAGGATGCGAAGCGCTTTTATCGCACCGAGAACGGCGTTGTGCTGGTGACGAGCGAAATGCTGGCGAAGCTGAAATGATGAAGCGGCTCGAAGACTGAGCAACAGTTCCTGCGATGCAACAGACGTCCGCCCGGCACGACCTTTTCATTTGCGGGCAAGGGTGCAAGAACTTGTCGATCATCATGCCGTCCTGCACCATTTCCAAATTAACTTTGCCTGCTGTTAAACTTGTTAATCGCTTCGTAGTCAGAATCTCTTCGACCGCTCGACTGTTTCTTTGCTTTAACAGTTGTCTTACAAAATCAAGCATTCGCATTGCAGACCGGAATGACTTCCGGACCAGATGAACGGATGCACTCGCTTGGACTAAATGCATGAATAAAACAGAAGGTAGCCAACTGGCTGGCGTCATCACAAAACATCACAATGAACTGCTCGCGAGCTGGCTCGACAGCATGCAGAAACGGATGGTAAGGCGCGACCCCGGCGCCGAAGCCGAGATGCGCCAGCAGGCCTCACGATTTCTGCCCTTGCTGGCAAAGTCCATCGAGACCGACAGTACTGCCAATATTGAGTCGGGTGCGTGGGAAGAGACCCGCGCTTTGCTGGCCGATATTTCCCAGTCGCGGGCACGACAGGGTTTTTCACCAATCGAGACCGCCAACTTTGTCTTTTCACTGAAAACGCCTTTGTTCGCCTACCTGCGCACGGCGCTGGCCGAAGACCCGCAGGCATTGTCGGCGGAGACGGCGAAGACCAGCGTACTGTTTGACGACCTTGGTCTTTACACTATCGAAATCTTTCAGAAAAGCCGCGAGCAGGTCATCCTGCGCCAGCAGCAGGAATTGCTCGAACTCTCTACGCCGGTCGTACAACTATGGAAGAACGTGCTGGCCCTCCCGCTGATCGGCACACTGGATAGTGCGCGCACCCAGGTCGTGATGGAGAACCTTCTGCAGAAGATCGTCGATACCGGCGCATTGATCGCCATCATCGACATTACCGGCGTGCCGACGGTCGATACCCTGGTCGCGCAGCATCTGCTGAAGACAATCGCCGCCGCGCGCCTGATGGGCGCGGACTGCATCATCAGCGGCATCCGGCCGCAGATTGCGCAAACCATCGTGCATCTCG
>NZ_DASZBA010000104.1:0-2527 GCF_035944575.1 Noviherbaspirillum sp. | reverse complement strand
CACGATCAGCAGGGAGATCAGCCAGTGCAACGCGATCGCCACGTTGGTGTAGCGGCGCGATTCCATCCCGGCGGGCATAACGACAGTATTCATCGGCTCTTATCCTCCATTGACCCGCGTCTTGCACGCTGATGCATTTGTTGCATCAAGATGCGGACTTGAATAAATTAGTTCGAATTAGGACTAATATAGCAAAAAGCAGGATTTGCCGTTGGCCGCCCGACAAGCGGTCGAAGTGAAGAAGTGGAAGGAGGGAGAGGGCCCGGTAGATTGAAATACTTCAGATCCGGCGCCATCCGCGGCTCGGCACAAACCTCAATCGTTTCAAGGTCTGCACCGTGCCGGGAAATGGCGTGGCAATGTCGTCACGCCAGGTCGGCGCTATGGCATGAATGACTACACAGCCTGCGCGAGTTTCGCCGCATGGCCGATATAGTTGGCGGGTGTCATTGCCAGCAGATGCGTTTTCGCGTCGTCGGGGATGGCCAGTCCGTTGATGAAGTCACGCAGCGCTTCGCGGGAAATTCCCTTGCCACGCGTGAGTTCCTTCAATTGCTCGTACGGATTTTCGATGCCGTAACGGCGCATCACCGTTTGCACCGGTTCCGCCAGCACTTCCCAGGTTGCATCCAGATCCTCCTCGAGGCGCGCCGGGTTGACTTCCAGCTTGTTCAGTCCGCGCAGGCAGCTATCGTAGGCGAGCACGGCATAGCCGAATGCGACGCCGATATTGCGCAGCACCGTCGAGTCGGTCAGGTCGCGCTGCCAGCGGGATACCGGCAATTTTTCCGATAGATGCTTCAGCAACGCGTTGGCTAATCCCAGGTTGCCTTCCGAGTTTTCGAAGTCGATCGGATTGACCTTGTGCGGCATGGTCGACGATCCGATTTCGCCGGCCTTGGTGCGCTGCTTGAAATAGCCGAGAGAGATGTAGCCCCAGATGTCGCGGTTCAGGTCGAGCAGGATCGTGTTGGCGCGGGCCACCGCGTCGAACAATTCCGCCATGTAGTCGTGCGGCTCGATCTGGATGGTGTATGGATTAAAGGTCAATCCCAACCGCTGCTCGATCACATTTTTGGAGAAACCTTCCCAGTCGAAGGCCGGATAGGCTGACAGGTGTGCATTGTAATTGCCGACGGCGCCGTTCATCTTGCCCAGGATTTCCACTTGCGCGATCCGCTGCTCGGCACGCTTGAGACGCGCCACTACATTGGCGATTTCCTTGCCGAGCGTGGTCGGGCTGGCCGGCTGCCCGTGGGTGCGCGATAGCATCGGCAGCGCCGCATTCGCATGTGCCAGTTCTGTCAGCTTGGCGATGACCGCCTGGAGTGACGGCAGCAGTACGTCATTGCGCGCCGCCTTCAGCATCATGCCGTGGGAGGTGTTGTTGATATCTTCCGATGTACAGGCGAAGTGGATGAATTCGGATGCCGCGACCAGTTCGGGCACGTCCTTTACTTTTTCCTTCAGCCAGTATTCGACTGCCTTTACATCGTGATTGGTCACTGCCTCGATGTCCTTGATGCGTTGCGCATCCGTTTCGCTGAATTCCGCGGCGAGACGATCGAGCAGGGAATTGGCATCGGCGGAAAACGGCTTGATTTCCGAAAAGCCTGCTTCCGATAATGCCTGCAACCAGGCGATTTCGACTTTCACGCGGTGGTGCATGAAACCGGATTCGGAAAGAAGGGGGCGCAGCTTGTCGGTTTTGCCGGCGTAACGGCCGTCGAGCGGGGAAAGGGCGGAAAGAGAGGAAAGCGGCATGATTGTTGATGGAAAGTGGCGGGATGCAAAAAAATAGACGGAATCCGCAGCGTGCTTCGGCACGTCACCCGCTGCGGAATCGGCGGAATCCGGCATTTTACCATCGGCGATTTCGTGGAAAATCAGGTACATAATCCCCGCCGAAATCGACGCGGGGCGGAAAATGTGCGCTGCCTCAATGCTATAATCGCCACCAATTCATACCACTTCCATCTATGAAACTCATCGGTTCCATCGCCAGCCCGTATGTACGAAAAGTCCGCGTTGTCATGGCGGAAAAGAAGCTCGATTATGAGCTCGTGTTGGAAGATGTGTGGGCATCCGACACCAAGATTCACCTCTCCAATCCACTCGGCAAGGTTCCCTGCCTGATCATGGAAGACAGTGGCGCAATGTTCGATTCGCGCGTCATCGTCGAATACCTCGATACCCTGACCCCGGTCGGCAAGCTGATTCCACCCAATGGCCGTGAGCGGGCGGAAGTCAAATGCTGGGAGGCGCTGGCCGATGGCGTGCTCGATGCGGCCATTCTGGTGCGACTTGAGAAGACCAGGCGCAGCGAACCGCAGCAAAGCGAAGAATGGATCAAGCGGCAGATGGATAAGGTACATGCCGGCTTGAAAGCGATGTCGAGCGGTTTGAAAGACACGCCGTTCTGCACCGGAAATCACTATACGCTGGCCGATGTCGCGGTCGGTTGCGCGCTTGGGTGGCTGTCTTTCCGTTTCCCTGAAATCGACTGGCGTGGCGACTATCCGAATCT
>NZ_DASZBA010000103.1:0-37444 GCF_035944575.1 Noviherbaspirillum sp. | reverse complement strand
ATGCCGATGTTCTGCTGGACATGGCTGATCACCGCTTATCTGCTGATCGCCGTGATGCCGGTTCTCGCGGGCGCAATCACGATGACACTGACTGACCGTCATTTCGGAACATCGTTCTTCAACGCAGCCGGCGGCGGTGACCCGGTGATGTACCAGCATATTTTCTGGTTCTTCGGTCATCCCGAGGTTTACATCATGATTCTGCCGGCTTTCGGCATCGTCTCTCATATCATTCCGACGTTTGCACGCAAGCAGCTGTTTGGTTATGCGTCGATGGTGTATGCGACATCCTCGATCGCCATCCTGTCGTTCATCGTTTGGGCCCACCACATGTTCACCACAGGCATGCCGGTGACCAGCCAGTTGTTCTTCATGTACGCCACGATGCTGATCGCGGTGCCGACCGGCGTGAAAGTGTTCAACTGGATTGCGACGATGTGGAAAGGCTCGATGACTTTTGAAACACCGATGCTGTTCGCCATTGGCTTCATCTTCGTGTTCACCATGGGCGGCTTTACCGGTCTGATCCTGGCCGTGACTCCGATCGACATCCAGATGCACGATACTTACTATGTGGTGGCGCATTTCCACTACGTGCTCGTCGCCGGATCATTGTTTGCGCTGTTCGCAGGCTTCTACTACTGGGGCCCGAAGTGGACCGGTTACATGTATGACGAAGGCCGCGGCAAATTCCACTTCTGGGGCTCGCTGATCACCTTCAACATCACGTTCTTCCCGATGCACTTCCTGGGTCTGGCCGGCATGCCACGTCGCTATGCCGACTATCCGGCGCAGTTCACCGATTTCAATATGATTGCGTCGATCGGTGCCTTCGGATTCGGATTGATGCAAGTGTATTTCCTGTTGTTTGTCGTGTTGCCTTCGATCAAGGGCGGCAAGGCTGCACCTGCCAAGCCTTGGGAAGGTGCGGAAGGCCTGGAGTGGACCGTGCCAAGCCCGGCTCCTTTCCATACCTTTGAAGTGCCGCCGACTGTGAAGTAACATTAAAGCAAGGATAGGGCGGACATCTCGTCCGCCCCAAATTGGTCATGCCAAATCCGAATAAACCGAACAACCTCAAGACGGCCTTGGTTCTGGCGTCGATCGCGCTGGTGTTTTTCATCGGTCTGTTCGTCAAACGGGTCTGGTTCAGTTGATATGCAAACCTCGAATTCAGGCGGTGCACACTCCCGCACGTTGAATAGCCGGATGCTCGGCAAATTGCTCGTCATCGCCGTGCTGATGTTCGGCTTCGGCTATGCGCTAGTGCCCGTGTACAAAAAGATTTGCGAGATTACCGGGATTAATGTTCTGGCGGCGAAAGACGACGCCGATAAGGATGTCGGCAATACGCAGGTCGATAAAACCCGCACCGTGACAATCGAATTCGACGCCAATGCCCATGGCCCCTGGCGATTCCGGCCGACGGTCGGTAGCATGCAAGTGCATCCGGGGGAAATGGTGCAGGTTGTGTATGAAGTGGTGAATACACAGACCCGCAGTATTGATGCGCAGGCAATTCCAAGCTATGCGCCTCAACAGGCGGCCAGCCACTTCAAGAAAATGGAATGTTTTTGTTTCAAGCAGCAGACCCTGGGTCCGAATCAGGCAAAGCAGATGCCGGTCGTGTTTTATATTGACCCGGCATTGCCGAAAGATGTGAAGACAATCACATTGTCATACACGTTCTTCGAGGTTGCCGGCACCGGCAAGTCAGCGAGTTGAGCAGCATTCATGGATGATCTGAAAAAAGCGTCACAGCGCAAGGCTTCCTTCGGTGCGACGGTAAAAGCGGTGCTGTGGTCGTTTTTCGGTGTACGCAAAAGAAGCGAATATGAAAAGGACACGCAGCAGCTCAATCCAATACATGTGATCATCACCGGTATTGTTGCTGCAGCCATATTTGTTGCGATCCTGTTGTTGATCGTGAATGCAGTCGTTGCAAACTAATTTTTTACATATTGTATTGGGAGATGGAGATGGGTTCTCAACACGCGAATGCGCCACATTATTATGTGCCGGGTCCGTCGGCATGGCCAGTTCTGGCGGGCGCGACGCTGCTGGTGACAATGGCTGGCGCGTCGGCCTGGGTCAACGGATACGGCTGGGGACCGGTTGCCAATATCATTGGCCTCATCGGTTTCCTGGTGATCTTGTACAAGTGGTTCGGTGATGCAATTGCAGAGTCGGAAAGCGGTTTGTACAGCAACCGCATCGACGTATCGTATCGCTGGAGCATGAGCTGGTTCATCTTCTCGGAAGTGATGTTTTTTGCCGGCTTCTTCGGCGCGCTGTTCTACGCTCGTGCCGTCACGCTGCCATGGCTTGGCGACCTCGATCACAAGCTTCTCTGGCCCGATTTTGCGGCTCAGTGGGGCAACACGCCAGGAGGCATCATCGATGCGTACAACAAGATGGGTCCATTTCCCATCCCGACAATCAATACCGCATTGCTGCTGCTGTCCGGTGTCACCCTGACGATCTCCCACCACGCAATCCGTGCTGGCGAGCGCAGCAAGACCGCTTTCTGGTTGTTTGCCACGATTCTGCTCGGCGCAATCTTCATGGGCTTCCAAGTGTATGAATACATGCACGCCTACAGCGACCTGAATCTCAAGCTGACTTCCGGCATTTATGGTTCCACCTTCTTCATGTTGACGGGATTCCACGGTTTCCACGTCACACTGGGCGCCATCATGCTTGCTGTTGTGCTTTACCGAGTAATGAAAGGGCACTTCACACCGGACCATCATTTCGGTTTTGAGGGTGCAGCATGGTATTGGCACTTTGTCGACGTCGTCTGGCTCGGTCTGTACGTCGTGGTCTATTGGCTGTAATTGTAGACTGGTGAAAAAAAGCCGCACCAAGGTGCGGCTTTTTTACTGTTGGCATCCGGCATCAACAGAAACTGTCAGCGAATACCGGTTGGTTCGATCCACCCCATCTGATGGGCGATGAGGATCAGCACAAACAATGTGATGGATAACCCGACGCGCATTGCCAATGCCCTGACCGTGCGGTTGCTTTTACCTTTATCCCGCATCAGATAGAAAAGCGCCGAGGCGAGGCTGCCGAGGATGAGGATGAAAGCGATGGCGACAAGGATTTTCATGATTGCTCGTGCCGGTCAGGCAACGCCAGCCGGCATTTTGGATGGTCTGAATAAAGTGACATTGTAATGCCAATAAAATTCCGGTTTCGCTGGATTCCGTTCATTGCGACAATCATTGCAGTAGCAGTCGGCATTTCACTTGGGCAGTGGCAGACAAGGCGAGCAGCGGAAAAGCTTGCAATCGAGCGAAAGTTATCGACACGCGAGGCGGCAACGCCCATGGTGCTGTCGACCGGACGTCCGTCGATTGACGAAGTCGAGTATCGGCGGGTCCGGGTTTCAGGACAGTTCGTTCAAGACTGGCCGGTGTACCTCGATAACCGTCCCCACCAGGGCGCTGCCGGCTTTCACCTGCTGATGCCATTCAGAATTGCGGGATCGGATATGCACCTGTTGGTAGCGCGCGGCTGGGTCAAGCGTGACACAGCCGATCGTACCCGCTTGCCGGAGATTGCCACGCCCAAGGGCACGATCGAATTGGAGGGTATTGCACGGCGCAACGCAGGTCAGGTATTGCAACTGGGCCAACCCGAACCGTTGAAGCCAGGCGCCATTGTGCAGAATCTGGATATTGCAGAACTCGAACGAGCCACCAAATTACCGATGCAAGCATTTGTGCTGGAACAAACCAGCGATACGGGGGACGGCCTCGTGCGTGACTGGCTCAGGCCATCGACGGGCGTGGACAAGCATCGCGGATACGCTTTCCAATGGTACGCACTGGCAGCGACCGCATTTCTATTCTATGTAGTAACAGGACTCCGACGTGGAAAACACTAAGCAACAAAAATCCGGAAGATGGAAGCTGTTTGCGGTCATACTCATTTGCGCAGCACCGATGATCGCTTCCTATCTCACTTATTACGTCATCAAGCCCGAAGGACGAACCAATTACGGCACGCTGATCGATCCGCGTGCGCACCCCATGCCGGTGCTGAACACCGCAGCGCTCGATGGCAAGCCGCTTGAACTCAAGGCCTATAACGGCAAATGGATCATGCTGCAGATCGCAGATGCCGAATGCGCGCCGCCATGCCGGGAACGCTTGCACGACATGCGTCAGTTGCGGCTGGCGATGGGCAAGGACAAGGATCGGCTCGAACGGGTGTGGTTGGTCACCGACAGCAAGCCCCTTGAAACGATGCTGATGCGCGAATACGACGGCACACATATGCTGCGTGCAACGCCGGAGGCATTGAAGAACTGGCTGCCGACCGAGACCGACACCACTATCAGCGATCATCTTTATATAATCGATCCTCTCGGCAACCTGATGATGCGGTTTCCAAAAGACGCAGACCCCAACAAGATCAAGAAGGATCTGTCGAAACTGCTCAAAGCCTCACGCATAGGATGACACCGGTATGCTGATCCAACTGGCGATCATGGGTATGCTTGCGGCATTGCTGCCGCTTGCCGTTGTATGGGTGTCCAGCGACAAAAACAAATACCGCAAGCTAATCTGGGTCACACTGTTCCTGACCTTCGATCTGATCATGTTCGGCGCCTTCACGCGCCTGACCGATTCCGGACTGGGATGTCCTGACTGGCCCGGTTGTTATGGTCACGCCAATCCCCTGCAGGCCCTCGATCAGATTCGCGCCGCCGAAGCGGCGATGCCAACCGGCCCCGTAACGGTGATGAAAGCCTGGATTGAAATGATCCATCGTTATTTCGCCATGGGCGTCGGGGTATTAATTCTTTCCATCATGACGATCGCCTGGCTTAGATGGACAAAATCAAGGCGGACGGATGAGCGGTTCTCTCCCTGGTTCCCGACTTTCCTGTTGCTATTCGTCTGCGTCCAGGGCGCATTTGGCGCATGGACCGTAACCCTGAAGCTGCAGCCCATTATCGTGACCATCCATTTGATGCTCGGCATGGGCCTTCTCGGGATGCTGACCTGGATGGCGGCTAGCCAGAGCCAGCATGCGCCCGTCATGGAGAGCGCTTCGCGACTGCAAGTGCCTGCGGCGATCGCCATGCTGCTCTTAACCGTGCAGATTGCCTTGGGAGGTTGGGTCAGCACCAACTATGCGGCGCTGGCGTGCATGGATTTCCCCTTGTGTCATGGGCAGTTGCTGCCGCAGATGGATTTCAAGAACGGCTTCACGCTATGGCGTCATCTGGGCAAAACCGCCGATGGAGAATACTTGCCGTTTCCTGCATTGACGGCCATTCATTGGGTGCACCGCAGCTTTGCCTTCGTCGTGATTGCGTTTTTGGCATGGCTGGCACATAAAGCGCTGCGTGTCGAAGGGCTTCGCAAAACAGCGATCTGGATACTGGTCGTCATGTCAATGCAGCTTCTGACCGGGCTGACCACGATCTTCCTCGAATGGCCGCTGGCCCTCGCGGTGGCCCACAATGGCGGTGCGGCGCTGCTCGTGCTGCTGCTGACCATGTTAAACTACAAGGCTCGAATCCCGACAGCGACTGCTGCACGCAGAGCCACCACCCGCTTGTCCGCCGCCTGAGATCCAAGTGACTACCTTGACCGCTTCCCCTAACCGCCTTGCGCAATATTGGGCACTCACCAAGCCGCGCGTGACGCAGCTGGCCGTGTTTTGCGCAGTGATCGGCATGTTTCTCGCAACGCCAAATTTGCCGGACTGGAAAATAGTCGTCGCGGCGACAATTGGCATCTGGCTTCTGGCCGGTGCTGCTTTTGCCGTTAATTGCCTGGTAGAACGTGAAATCGACTCCCGCATGGCACGCACCGCACGCCGTCCAATGGCAAGAGGCGAACTCACCGTACCGCAGACCCTGGTGTTTTCCGGCGTGATCGGCGGTGCCGGCATGTGGGTGCTATATAACTTCGTCAATCCGCTCACCATGTGGCTGACCTTTGCCACCTTCGTAGGTTACGCAGTCATCTACACAATGATTCTGAAGCCGGCAACGCCGCAGAATATCGTGATCGGCGGACTGTCAGGTGCCATGCCGCCCGCGCTCGGGTGGGCGGCAATTGCCAATGACGTTCCCATGCAGGCATGGATTCTGGTATTGATCATTTTCGTGTGGACGCCGCCGCATTTCTGGGCGCTGGCGCTTTATCGCCGCGATGATTACGCACGGTCGGGTTTGCCGATGCTGCCGATCACGCACGGACTCAAGTTCACCCAGTTCCATATCCTGCTGTACACAATTGCACTGGTGGCGACAACCATGCTGCCTTATGCAGTGAAGATGAGCGGACTGATCTATCTTGCGAGCGCCTCGATTCTCGGCGCAATCTTTCTCTGGTATGCGTGGCGGATATACCGTTATTACACGGATCTGCTGGCACGCCAGACATTTACATATTCCATCGTCTACCTATCGCTGCTTTTTGTTGCGCTGCTGGCCGACCACTATCTGAAGTTTTAAAGCATGCACTTTTCCTCTCTCCTTCGGTCGTTTGTAATTGCTGTCACTGCGCTTTTTCTATTGGCAGGATGCAACCGTCAACCCGAGCAGGTTTTCAAGAATACCGACATTACCGGTCTTGATTACGCCCGTGGGTTCACGTTAACCGACCACACCGGAAAGACCCGTACTCTTGCCGACTTCAAGGGCAAGGCGGTTGTCGTCTTTTTCGGATTTACCCAGTGTCCGGACGTTTGTCCGACCACCATGGCGGAAATGGCGAACGTCATGAAGGAACTCGGACCTTCAGCCGACAAGGTTCAGGTGCTGTTCATCACTGTTGATCCGGAACGGGATACGCAGCAGCTTCTTGCCCAGTATGTTCCGGCCTTCGATCCGCGCTTCCTCGGCCTCGTGGGCGATAAGGCCGCAACCGATGCGGTGGCTAAGGAATTCAAGGTTTTCTATCAGAAGGTGCCGGGGAAAACGCCCGGCAGCTATTCGGTGGATCACACTGCAGGTAGCTATGTATTCGATCCTCAGGGACGCATTCGCCTTTTCATCCGGCATGGACAAGGTCCGGAGCCGATCGTGCACGATCTGAAAATGCTTTTGTCGTAGAAATAAAATTAGGAATTAAGAATTAAGTAAACGCCGCTAGCGCTTCTCCGACAACGTCCCTGCCGGGATGGAACGTTCTCCCCCGACAAAATAATAGCTGTGAGCAGTTACAGCTTCGACCGTACGGCGCAACAGCTTCACTATCAGCCCCGGCACCGTGCGTCGGGGCTGCCTTCGATCAGGTGGGCGTCACCTTTTGCGCACTCTTGTCAGCCGTCAGTTCGGCATCCGGCGTATCAGTAACCACGATCTTTATGGCTCCCTTGACGACCTTCTCGCCGGTGTGCTCGATCTCGATATGGTGATCGTCGATCATCGTATAAGTGCGCCGTTTGCCGTCCACGCCATCGGCGACGAGTAGTGTCTTGCTTTGCAGCGGTAGCGATTTGCCGGCAGTCGTGTCGAGGCGCTTCAGGTAAAACCCGTTCTCGGAACGATCGTTGATTTTTTCCCTTGCAGCCGGGCTTAACTCCGCCATGGCAAGTTTCTTGAGGTGGATCTGCTGTACTTTGTCGAGTTGTTTGAGCAAGTTGGTGGAGACGGACTCCGGTGATTCCTTCGGCGCATATATGGTGCTGACTTTATCTTCAAGCAGGCGTTCCAAGTGGTTCCTTGCAGGGAAGGCGAGGTTGAGACGGGATAGCGCGCCCAGCATGGCAAGACCGCCTTTGGAATTGCCATGCGTATTCAGCGAAGGATCGAAGGTACAGACAGGAATATCGCGGCCCTTCTTGTCTCTGATCCAGCCGGCTATCAGGCCGCCGACACCGGTTTTCACCTTGGCTTTGCCACTCGTCTTGGTCGAAACGTCACCAGCCTGATCATAGGCGCCCGCTGTGCGCATGACTTCCTTCATCTGCTCCAATGCTTCTCCGGCTATGTAGGGCTTGCCGCTCTTGTCCTTGCCATGCTCAAGCGTCCACAGGGCCTTGGCCATTTTTTCGGGCGTAATGACGATCGCGCATTGACGGCAATAGGCTCGCAATACACGGTCGATATCGATCTCCTTGAACTTCCGATCTTCAGGCGCGTTCGGGTAGGTGCTATTCACCTTCTGCCTTTCACGATCGAGTTTCTGCAGCAAGCGCCTGTTGTTTTCCGAATCGTTGTACTCGGACATGGCGACAGCCTCGTCGACATCAATACTGTCATCCCCTGACAATTCTCTCAACAGATCACGCAGCCGGTATTCCGGGCGTTCGTCGTCCGGAAAGTGCTCGCAAATGCCATTCATGACTGCCAGCGCGCCGATATTGACGCAAGGGTTCATCGGCTTCCATGGCTTGCCCGGCGTGGTTTTATCGGCGTTGAAGGCTTGTCCTGTAGCGGTCTTGCCAATGATGTCCCACAACTGGCCAGGGCCGTCCCCGAATCCGACATGCATGCCGAGCAAAATGGCATTGGGTAGCTTGGACACGCTCTGAATGGAAACCGGAATCTTCGCATCACCTGCCGACACAACTTTGCCGTTGCGCGGGTTGACAAGCGCAAGGCCAGATTGGTCGGGATGGCGCCGGGCGAGTGCCTGGATGTAATCTGCCGGCCAGAACTTGCCTACCGATTGCCTGCTTTGCTTGATGATGTCACTCAACAGTCGGGGTGTAACGAACGACGTTTGGGAGCCAAGCTTGTTCGTGGTCTCGCGAACGGCGGCCTTGAGTGCCTTTGCAATGTTGTCGGACGTCGCTTGCCATTTTGCGCGGAGCGCGTTGGATAGGGATGAGCGCGGCGCGTTTCGCCGATGGAAGGTGCAGGAAGGACTTGGAAGCGGCCCTGTGTCTATTGAAGGAGGTTCGGTATGCATCGGCTGCAGGCAGTGCGGCGCGACGGAAAAGGAGTTGCCACTTAACTTCATGAAGGTCTTTCTTGTTGCAGGACTTGCTTGTCAATACAAAGTGCTACCCGACCGAGATTGCATCCATTCGCCGTGTAACACCAATTCACTGCGCAACGTTGTAATCCACATCGCACCCGCGTGAGTGATCCAGCGGCATATCCAGTTCCCGGATCGCTTAAAAATATACCTCCGTTATTATTGTTGAATCAGCAATTTGGAAGCGGATTGCGTATGGCAGGTTTGATGAAACCGGTGACGACAAATTTCGCGTGGCTTGCAGGAGCGATCCGTCCATTAGCCTCGTCGCGTAACTTGGTGTCGCGTTTAGGGGCCATCGCCAGAACAAAAAAACCCGGACGCCGCCGGAAGGCTGACCGGTAAAACTTTGCTCCGGGGCCAGAGCCGCAGGTCGGGAATTTTTTCCCACGCACCAAACAAAAAGCGCTCCATTTCGGAGCGCTTTTTGTTTGGTGCTTATTGAAAGGTACTCGACATCAGGCGTATTCGGCCAACGCACCCTTCATCTTCTTCAATGCGGCACTTTCGATCTGGCGGATCCGCTCAGCGGATACACCGAACTCGTCGGCCAGTTCATGCAGCGTTGCGCCGGAGCCGTCATCGTTCGATAACCAGCGTGCCTCGACGATGCGACGGGAGCGTGGATCCAGCTTCCCGAGCGCCGTCTCGAGACCTTCCGACTGGAGCCTGTCATACTGCTGCGCTTCCAGGGCCTTGGTCGGTTCGTTGGCATCGGATGACAGGTAGGCGATCGGTGCGAATTTGTCGTCTTCGTCGTCGGTCGGCGCTTCAAGTGCGATATCGTGGCCCGACATGCGGGTTTCCATTTCAATCACTTCCTCACGCTTGACGTTCAACGTCTTTGCAAGATCGTCGACCTGCGCCGGCGTCATCGCATCGAGTCCTTCCTTGTGGCTGCGCAGGTTGAAAAACAGCTTGCGCTGAGCCTTGGTGGTCGCCACCTTGACGAGCCGCCAATTTTTCAGGATGTACTCATGCATTTCAGCCTTGATCCAGTGCATCGCATATGAAACGAGACGCACACCCTGATCAGGGTCGAACCGCTTGACTGCTTTCATCAGCCCGATATTGCCTTCCTGGATCAGATCAGCATGTGGCAATCCGTAACCAAGATAACCGCGTGCAATCGACACTACCAAGCGTAAATGGGACAAAACCAGCTTCTGCGCAGCTGCCAGATCGTTATTGTCCCGAAGGCGCCGGGCGAGCGATATTTCTTCTTCCTGAGAAAGCATCGGAAGGCGGTTGACAGCCGAAATATACGCTTCAATGTTGCCCAAACTGCCCGAAAATCCAAGCGTAAGTGCCTGATTTCCGAAGGGAACCAGTCCGGATTGTGCAGATGGTGTAGTCATTGTTTCTCCTTCTTCCCCAACAAATATCCGGCCAAAAGGCCGGTCAGTCAGATCAGTCGTTATATTAGCACTCTGGGAAATAGAGTGCTAATGAGGGATTTTAAAGGAACAAATAGGTTATTTGCTATTGCAGAAGCGTAAGTGATTGCTAACGCTAACTGTAGAGAAAACCACAACCCGAAAGTTGTGTGAAATCAAGTGTCCAGGCGGAATGCCACGACTTAGGACAAGCGGGAGAGATGTCGCCGCACGGAAAGCAGTGCTCCAAGAAGCCCGAGTCCGGCGCTGCCTGTCAGCAAAACTACGACAGTTGGCCCGTGCAACGAGGAAAGTCGGAATTCTGACGCATACAGCCGGGCAAATTCTGCGATTGCTCCGTTCAACGGGCCAAGGGCAGCCGCAACTGCAAGGAGCGCCGCCAGGCCGGCCAGCAAACCGAGCAGCGCGCCGGAGTAATAAAAAGGGCGGCAAATATGGCTATCCGTCGCGCCGAATAATCGGCAAACCTCAATCTCTTCGCGTTGTGTCAGTACTTGCAGCCGGATGGTATTGAAGACCACTGCGACTACCACCACTGCAAGCGTGGAAGCCAAGAAAAACAGGCTCATGCGCAATACATGCATGAGCGCGGCCAGTCGCTTCACCCAAGCTGAATCAACCTGCACATATTCGACACCAGGAAGCGCTTTTAATTGCACCGCTATCGCATCAATTTTTCGCGCGTCATTCACCGATTGGAACCCGGCAAGCTTCAATACATATCCGTCCGGAAGCGGATTCTCGCCCAGGGTGGTGAGCGCATCTGACAAGCCGGTGCGGCTTTTCAGCGCGCTAAGCGCATTTTCGCGTGGAATGAATTCGAGCTTTCCTGTGTTGCCGGCTTTCTGCAGCACGCGCTGGATGTCGACAGCAAGTGCTTTGGACCGTTCACGAGGTGTGTCGACGCCCATGAAAATGCTGATTTCGGGTTCGACAGCGAGTTGTTCACTGACAGGGCGCACATTCTCCAGCAAGGTCAGGCCGGCTATCGGCAGCGACAGGGCAATCGCTATGACAAGGACGTTCATGGCGAAGCTTCCCGGCGCATGAGCGAATTGCTTGATTGCATCGCCAATGGCCGCCAGGTGCTGGCGTAGCCACATGCTCATGCCGCCCCCTGCAGAAAGCCGGTTCCGGTGTCCGGGAGCAGGCGACCGTGGTGTAACCGGATAATCCGTTTCGCGCTGGCGAGGATGTGATCGTCATGGGTCGAGATCAGGCAGGTGACGCCGGCGCCGTGAAACGCTTTCAATGCGTCGAGGACGAGGTCGGCACTGGCGCGGTCAAGGTTCGCTGTGGGTTCGTCGGCAAGAATGATTTGCGGACGATTGACGATGGCGCGGGCGATCGCCACCCGCTGCTGCTCGCCGCCGGACAAGGATTGCGGATTGCTCGCCGCTTTTTCCGGCAGGCCGACCTTGTCGAGCGCCGCACGGGCTCGCCGCTCCGCTTCGCTTTTCGTGGACCCGGTTACCAGAAGCGGCAGCATGACGTTCGACAGGACGCTGCGGTCGAACAACAGTCGCTGCTGCTGGAAGATCAAGCCGATTTTCCGGCGCAGATAGGGCAGTCCGGCAGGCTTCAACGCACCGACATCCTGCCCGTACACGATGACGGTGCCGGAAGTCGGCCGCTCGATGGCCGGTATCATCTTGAGCAAGGTGGATTTCCCTGCGCCGGACGGACCGGAAAGGAATACCAGTTCCCCGACCGGAATCGATAATGTGATATTCGACAGCGCCATCGCATCGCCGCTGTAGCGTTTGGAAACCTGCTTGAACTCAATCATTGACATCAGCTCAGCAATGCGTCGACGAACTCCTCGGCATCGAACGGTTGCAGATCCTCGATTTTTTCCCCGACACCGATGAAGTACACCGGCACTGGTCGCGTTTTTGCGATGGCTGCGAGCACGCCGCCTTTGGCAGTGCCATCGAGCTTGGTCACGATGAGTCCCGTCAGATTGAGTGCGTCGTCAAAGGCCTTGACCTGTGCAAGCGCATTCTGACCGGTGTTGCCATCAATCACGAGCAGGACCTCATGCGGCGCGCCTTCCATGCCTTTGCCGATTACGCGCTGCACTTTCTTCAGCTCTTCCATGAGATGCAGTTGGGTCGGCAGGCGGCCCGCCGTGTCCACCATCACGACATTGATCCGGCGGGCTTTTGCCGACTGCACCGCGTCGTAGGCGACGGCAGCAGGGTCCCCGGACTCCTGGGCGATCACCACGACGTTGTTGCGCTCGCCCCAGATTGCCAGTTGCTCCCGGGCCGCGGCGCGGAAGGTGTCGCCTGCCGCCAGCAGCACGGACTGCTCGTGCGCCTGCAGATGCTTGGCAAGCTTGCCTATCGTCGTGGTTTTGCCTGCGCCATTGACTCCGGCAATCATCATCACCAACGGTTGATGCAGTCCCAGCACCATTGGCTTTTGAAGCGGCTTGAGCATGTCGATCAGCAGGGCGCGCAGAGCCGCCTTGACCTGGGCCGCTTCCGTCAGTTTGCCTTCCTTGACCTTCTTCTTGAGCGCATCAAGCAGGTACCGGGTGGCTTCCACGCCGGCATCCGACACCAGCAACGCCGATTCCAGTTCGTCGTACAAATCGTCGTCGATCTTCGCGCCGACGAACAATGTGGTCAGGTTGGTCGATGTCTTCGATAGTCCGGTTTTCAGGCGATTGAGCCAAGACTGTCGTTGCTCCTGCGACGGCGCTGGTGCAGGAACGATTTCGCCTTCTTCCTCGACCGGGGCAGCAATCGCTGCCGGCACGTCCGCCGGCTCTGGCGTCGCGCGCGCCGGTGCGGGTCCTTTTTGTTTGTCCGGTGGCGGCGGGGACGGCTTTTTTGGCGCCGCTGGGGACGGCGTATCGCCTCTGATGCGGTCAAACCACGACGGCTTCTGTTCTGCCGGTGGCGGGGGTTCCTTTTTGTCGACAACCGGCGTTGCTTCCTGGGACGGCACAATCTCGTCCGGCTTCTCATCGGAAACGGGCGTGTCTTTAGATTTTTTCTTGAAGAAACTAAACATCGGGAATGGAAAGAAGTGCGGTGGGAAGCCGTTCAGCCTCTGGCCGGAAAGAAGATACAATCGCCACATTCTAACAGAGCGTTGCCTATGAAAATCCGGATCGCTGCAATCATCTCGGCGTGGGTGCTGCTAGTCCCGCCGCTGCCTTCTCTCGCCGCACAGGCCGAGACCGCAAAGGAATTCATGCTGAAGAACGGCATGAAAGTCATCGTAAAGGAAGACAATCGCGCACCCACGGTTGCGCACATGGTCTGGTACAAGGTCGGATCGATGGACGAGCACAACGGGACCACCGGTGTCGCCCATGTCCTTGAGCACATGATGTTCAAGGGTACCAAGACCCTGAAACCCGGGGAGTTCAGCCAGCGAGTCGCCGCGCTCGGCGGCCGCGAGAACGCCTTCACGAGCAAGGATTACACCGCCTATTTCCAGCAGATCGAAAAGTCGAAACTCGAGCAGGTGATGGCGCTGGAAGCAGACCGCATGTCCAACGTCATCTTCAACAAGGACGAGTTCGGCAGGGAAATTCGGGTGGTGATGGAGGAGCGTCGCTGGCGCACTGAAGACCAGCCGATCCCCCTGCTGTATGAAGCCCTCAATGCCACGGCATTTACCGCGCACCCCTATCATCATCCGATTGTCGGCTGGATGAGCGACCTCCAGAATATGACGGTGGACGATGCGAAAGACTGGTATCAGCGCTGGTATGCGCCCAACAACGCCACGCTTGTTGTCGCCGGTGACGTGGACGCAAAAAAGGTTCTTGCTTTGGCGGAAAAGTATTACGGCAAACATCCTCGTGAAACACTGCCGATGCGCAAACCGCAAATCGAGCCGCCGCAGCGCGGCATCAAGCGGATCACCGTCAGGGCACCAGCTGAAAATCCGTACGTGGTCATGGCATTCAAGGTGCCGACTTTGCGCGATGTGGAAAAGGATCAGGATGTCTATGCACTCGATGTCCTTGCGGCCGTACTCGACGGTTATGACAATGCCCGCCTGAATGCAAAGCTGGTCCGCACCGATCGGGTGGCCAACTCCGCTGGCGCCGGCTATTCCAACATCGCCCGCGGTCCCGTTCTTTTTCTGCTGGATGGCACGCCTGCTCAGGGCACCACGACCGAGCAACTCGAAAAGATGCTGCGTGCGGAGGTGGAGCGGATCGCCAAGGAAGGCGTGTCGGAAGAAGAGCTGACGCGGGTAAAGACGCAACTCATCGCCGGGCAGATCTACAAGCGTGATTCGGTCTTCGGACAGGCGATGGAGATCGGCGTGATGGAGATGAGCGGCCTTTCTCACAAAGACATCGATCGCATCATCGAGAAACTCAAAACCGTCACGTCGGCACAAGTCCAGGCGGTCGCCCAAAGATATTTCGGCGATGAAAGCCTGACTGTCGGCACGCTGTATCCATTGCCCTTGTCGGAGAAGAAACCGGCACCGCCGCCGCTGCGCCACTAGTATCGCCTCGCGCCTGCCTGTATCCCGCAGGCGCCGGCTTCAATCAGATATGACCATGAAAAAATTCGTTTTTGCCTTGGTGATGTGCGTTGGCCTGAATGCGCACGCCGCCTTGAAGATCCAATCGTGGACGCTCGACAACGGCGCTCGTGTGCTCTTCGTCGAAGCCAACTCGATCCCGGTGCTCGACATCAGTGTCGAGTTCGACGCCGGCTCACGTCGCGATCCGGCCGACAAGGTCGGCATCGCCTCGCTGACCAATGCGATGCTTGCGCGTGGCGTGCGCGCTGCCGATGCGCCGCAGAACGAACCGGCGCTTTCCGAAGCGCAGATTTCCGACACGCTTGCCGATACGGCCGCCCAGCGCGGCGGCGGCGCGGGTAATGACCGGGCCGGTGCTTCTCTACGTACCTTGTCGACTGCTGTCGAGCGCGACAAATCGGTTGCCTTGCTGGCACGCATTCTTGCGCATCCGAGTTTTCCTGAAGAGCTGCTTGCGCGCGACAAGGCTCGCACGATCGCTGCGATCAAGGAGGATGAAACCAAGCCGGAATCTATTGCCGGGAAAGCGTTCTGGAGACTTCTATACGGAAGCCATCCATATGCGAAGCACGAGACGGTTGAATCGGTCCAGTCGATCACCCGCGACGATCTGGTAAATTTTCATCGGAACCACTATGTGGCAAATCGCGCGGTGATTGCAATGATCGGCAATAT
Organism: Noviherbaspirillum sp.; assembly: GCF_035944575.1. Taxonomy (GTDB): domain Bacteria; phylum Pseudomonadota; class Gammaproteobacteria; order Burkholderiales; family Burkholderiaceae_D; genus Noviherbaspirillum. Next base: position 21,891 of record NZ_DASZBA010000103.1, on the reverse strand, counting down.
CACGCGTGCCGATGCCGAGGCGATTGCAAAGCAGCTAACGGTGCGTCTGCCTCAAGGTGCGCCGTTGCCTGCATTGCCTGCGGTGCCCGCCGGACAGAAACAGGAGGAACTGATTGCCCATCCTGCGTCCCAGGCGCATATACAGATCGGCATGCCGGCAATCGAGCGGGGCGATCCCGACTTCTTCCCGCTGACTGTCGGCAACTATGTGCTTGGCGGTGGCGGCTTCGTGTCTCGCCTCACGCAGGAAGTTCGCGAAAAACGCGGTTTGTCTTACAGCGTGTACAGCTACTTCAGTCCAATGGCGCAGGAGGGGCCGTTCCAGGTGGGCCTGCAGACGCAGAAGGAACAGGCAAACGAAGCGTTGCAGGTCGTGCGCGACACCGTTGCGCGCTTCCTGCAGGAAGGGCCCACGACAAGGGAATTGAAGGCAGCGAAGGACAACCTGATCGGCGGCTTTCCGTTGCGCATTGATAACAACCGCAAGATTCTCGACAACATGGCAGTCATCGGCTTTTACGGTTTGCCACTGAACTATCTCGACACCTGGACCGAAAAGGTGGCCAAGGTCACTGCGGCGGACATCAAGGCGGCATTCAACCGCAAGATTGCCATCGACCGGCTTGCAACAGTGGTGGTCGGGAACGGTAAGCAAGATGCGAAATAAGCAGGGCGGAAAACCTGCCTCTTGCGGCGGACCGCCTCGCCATGCCGGACCGGCAAAGCAAGTACGCATCATTGGCGGGCAATGGAAGCGCACTCCGCTCCCTGTGCTTGAGGTGGAAGGCTTGCGCCCCACGCCTGACCGAGTTCGTGAAACCTTGTTCAACTGGCTCAACCATCTGCTGGATAATGCCTGGGAGAACATTGCCTGCCTGGATTTGTTTGCCGGCACCGGCGCGCTCGGTTTTGAAGCTGCCAGCCGGGGCGCGGCAGAGGTGGTGATGGTGGAGGGCAACGCGGCCGCGGTCAGGCAACTCGAAGCGGCAAAGCTTAAATTGCAGGCTTCGCAGGTCAACATTCTGCGCGGCGATGCGGGTACGGCTGTGCAGAGGTTGTCGACGCGTTTCCGTGTAATATTTCTCGATCCGCCGTATCATCAGGACTGGTTGCCGCGAATGCTGCCGTTATGCGATCGCCTCCTTGCCGACGATGGATTGCTCTATGTGGAATCCGAGTTTTCGCTGACAGGCGATGCGCCCATGCCGGATTGGCTGGCGACCTGGAAGGTGGTGCGAGCCGACAAGGCCGGCATGGTTTTTTATCATGTGCTGCAGCGCAATACTTCGCCGCAAATTAAGGCATAATGCGCTTTCTTTTCGATCACGGAGCCCCACGATGGTCACAGCAGTTTATCCAGGAACGTTCGATCCCCTCACTCGAGGACATGAGGATCTGGTACGCAGGGCGTCTGGATTGTTCGACAAGCTGATCGTCGGCGTTGCCGACAGCAAGAACAAAAAGCCTTTCTTTTCTCTCGATGAGCGTCTGCTGATCGCAAATGAGGTGCTTGGGCACTATCCGAATGTGCAGGTGGAGAGTTTTTCCGGCTTGCTGAAAGATTTCGTGCGACGTCATGATGCGCGAGTCATCGTACGCGGCCTGCGTGCAGTTTCCGACTTCGAATACGAGTTTCAGATGGCAGGCATGAACCGCTATCTGCTTCCGGACGTCGAAACCCTGTTCCTGACACCTTCCGACCAATATCAATTCATCTCCGGCACCATCGTGCGCGAGATCGCCACACTTGGCGGCGACGTATCGAAATTTGTTTTTCCATCCGTGGAAAAATGGTTGAAAACGAAGATGGCCGCCAGCACATAAGTTATTACTCAATGACGAATTGATTAATAGGATTTTGTAATGGCTTGTGTGGCATTGATGATTACGGACACGTGGTCTGAGGTTTTGCAAAGCATGGCTTTGCATCAGACCGCGCCTCGCGCGCTTGCAAGCGCGTGGGGGATTCGTCCTGTTTCTGGAGTGCTCACATGGCATTGATGATTACGGACACGTGGCCTGAGGTTTTGCAAAGCACGGCTTTGCATCAGACCGCGCCTCGCGCGCTTGCAAGCGCGTGGGGGATTCGTCCTGTTTCTGGAGTGCTCACATGGCATTGATGATTACGGACGAATGCATCAACTGTGACGTCTGCGAGCCGGAGTGCCCCAACGACGCGATATACATGGGCACCGAGATCTATGAGATCAACCCGAACAAATGCACCGAATGCGTCGGCCATCATGACGAGCCGCAGTGCCAGCAGGTCTGTCCCGTAAGCTGCATTCCATTCAATCCCGCCTGGCGCGAGACGAAGGAGGAGTTGCAGGCGAAATATGAAAGGCTGCAGTTGGAGCGCGGCTAGTCCGCAGCAACCACCCGATTTCGTCCTTCCTTCTTGGCCCGATACAATGCCCGGTCCGCCCGGGCGATGAATCTGCGGGAGATCGCATCAACCGGCTCCCCGCCATCGGTTTCGTCGAGCATCGCCACACCGATCGATACCGTCACATCGAGCTTCTCGCCACTGCCGAGTTCCAATGCCGGCTCCGCGACGCTCTGCCGGATCCGCTCCGCCACGCTTGCCGCATCCTTGCTGTCAGCGTCAATCAGCAGCACCACGAACTCCTCTCCGCCGAAACGTCCGAGCGCATCCGTTATCCGCAGCTCCGCCTTGATGCGTGCCGCAACTTCGCGCAATACTTCATCACCCGCCTGGTGCCCGACCCGGTCATTGATCTGCTTGAAATGATCGATATCGATATACATGCACGACAAGGCATACCCCTGCCGGCGCGTGCGGCCGATTTCCTCGAACAACCGCCGTTCGACGTATCGGCGGTTGTTGACGCCAGTAAGCGGATCAGTCAACCCTATGTGCTTGAGACGTTCATGGTTGAGGACGTTCTCCAGGCATATCGCAACGATCGAACCGCGATGCTCGATGAAATCGGTCCCCATGTCGGGATCGAAGCGGGTCGGGTCGAAGCTGCCGAGATTCAGGCAGCCGATCAGGCGGCCCTGGCGCCGCATCGGCATTAATGCAACACTCCTGGGCATCGGTATCGGTTCGGGGAAAAGGAAGCCGTGACGCTGCTCGGTATAGAGCTCCAGCAGCGGTCGATCAAGACGACCGCATAACTCGCCGAACTCTGATTCGTCCTGTGCGAACAGCAGGTGGGGGAAGTCACGCAGCGGTATTTGCAGGTCTGCCAATATGCGGCGAATGTCGTATGCCGGATCGATCAGTAGCAGTGTGACGACATCGAGCTCGGAGGAAACCGGCAGGGTCTGAAAAATACTGGAGACCAGTTCGCGGAAACTTCCCGCGCCGATGACCTCGAGATCGAATGCGTGCTGGCGGCGAAGGATTTGCTGATTGCGCCGGGCCTGTTCGAGCAGTTCGTTCAGGTAGATGCGCAAACGCTGATTTTCAGAGACCAATTCGTCAGACATGGGCGTAGGTTCGGATGACACAATCTACCTATCGGCGGCCGTCCTTCGATTCCCGTGCCCGCTTGTGAGGTGTGAACGCATACTATCGCGAGTTATTCCTGCTCGCAATACCGTCATCGGGCGAACGAATGTTATCGAAATGCAATCTGCATTTCGACGTCCTGCCCAACGCGCAGAATTTGCCCTTCGCCTTCAGTGAGAATGGCGTTCATGCCAAACGCGATGCCGCCGTTGATGTCGGGATTGATGCGATACGTCCGCAGGACATCGAGCGGGTCCGGGCCGGCGGTGCCGGTGGCCTGGTCAATCGAAGGAATCGGGCAGCGGGGGCAGGGCTTCACCGGCTTGAGCGCGGCGTCGCCTATCCTGATTGACTCTGCATAGTCTTCCTCGAATGCGTCAACACCGTTAATGACGATATTCGGGCGGAAGCGATTCATCGGCAGCGCATCGCGACCGGATGCCGTGAGTTTTTCGTTCAGGTCAGCCAGCGACGCTTGCGAAATGACGAGCACCGGATAGCCATCCGAGAACAAGGCCGGCACTTCCACGCCGCCGGTTCGGGCGGTGTCCGCGATCCGTTTGGCATCTGGATGAAAACGGACCAGGCGGCAGGTCGTGCCGAGAAATTTGGAAAACCAGGTCGCGGTCGTTTCATCGCAATCGTAGGCTTTCACGACATCTCCCCAAATCCGGACCTCGCGCGTACATGCGTGATCAGGGTCCGGCAGGTCCAGCGGCACTTCCAGGCCAAGCATGCCGGGCGCCCGCAGCTCCATGACTTCCGACTTGAGGCGCGGCCTGATCAGCGCCATCTTCGGAAACTCGCGCTGCGTCAGAAATTCGCCCTGCATATCGACGACCATCCATTCGCGGTCGTAGATATGGTCGGTCATCAATCCGGCCGCCGTGATGGTGGCTTCGCGCAGCGCGATGCCGGCGCAAGATTTAATTGGATAGAGGTTCAGCTCGGTAAGCGTTGGCATGGCGATGCAGACGGCATGAAATCGATTAGACGTTGAACAGGAAATTCAGCACATCACCATCCTTGACGACATATTCCTTGCCCTCGGCGCGCATCTTGCCCGCTTCCTTCGCGCCCTGCTCGCCCTTGTAGGCAATGTAGTCGTCGTAGGCGATGGTCTGGGCGCGAATGAAGCCGCGCTCGAAGTCGGTATGGATGACGCCCGCAGCCTGCGGCGCCGTCGCACCGACCGGGATGGTCCATGCGCGCACTTCCTTCACGCCGGCAGTGAAATAGGTTTGCAGTCCGAGCAGCTTGAAGGCGGCACGGATGAGGCGGTCGAGCCCCGGTTCTTCCATGCCCATGTCGGCCAGGAATTCCCCCTTGTCGGCATCATCAAGATCGGCGATTTCCGCTTCGATGGCGGCGCAGATCGCGACGATGGGAGCGTTTTGCTCCTTCGCGTAGGCGGTCAGTTGATCGAGCAGGGGATTATCCGTAAAGCCGGTATCCGAGACGTTGGCAACATACATTGCGGGCTTGGCGGTGATCAGGCAGAGGGGTTTGATCAATGCCAGTTCTTCCGTGTCCAGGCCGAGCGCACGCACCGGCTTTGCATCATTCAGTTCGGGCATGATGCGCTCCAGCAGTGCCACCAGTTTTGCCGCTTCCTTGTCGCCGGACCGCGCTTTCTTGTTCTCGCGATGAATTGCCTTCTCAACCGTTCCCATGTCGGCCAATGCCAGTTCAGTCTGGATGACGGCGATGTCATCAAGCGGGCTGACCTTGCCGGCAACGTGGATCACGTTCGGGTCTTCGAAGCAGCGCACGACGTTGACGATGGCATCTGTTTCGCGGATGTGGGCCAAGAACTGATTACCCAGCCCTTCGCCCTTGGATGCGCCGGCAACCAGACCGGCGATGTCGACGAATTCCACCACGGCGGGAAGAATGCGTTCCGGCTTCACGATCTCCGCCAGCGCCTGCAGGCGCGGGTCCGGCACTTCGACGATGCCGACATTTGGCTCAATGGTGCAGAAAGGATAGTTTTCGGCGGCGATGCCGGCTTTGGTCAGGGCATTGAAGAGGGTGGATTTGCCGACGTTAGGCAGGCCGACGATGCCGCATTGGAGACTCATGGTATGTGCTTCACTTGAGAGAGGAATTAGCCCGCTATTCTACCGTAGCGGGCTCCTGAAACGCCTTAGAGCGGGCGGACGACCGACATATCGGGTTTTTCGACAAATGCGGCGAATGCATCGCGCAGCCTCTCGCCTTCGCTGATGGCAAGTTGCCAATTCAGAATGCGCAGATCGTGATTGATGCCATAGTACAGAAAGTCGTTCCGGTCCGGCAGCTTGCCGCGGCTGAGCGTCCGTAGAAACGCGGCCGACGGCGAGATCAGGATGACGTTGTCCAGCCAGTGACGGTTACGGCCGATGGCCGCGCGCCGCCATGGCAATTGCTTGTCGAACCATCCGGGAACCAGATGCGCGCCGAAATGCGGATACAGCACGAGTCCGCCTTCGGGATTGCCGACCACCCGCGAGTAGGGCAGGGCGAGGTGGTAATCGATCAGTCCGCCATCCCAATAAGTGCCGGCAGGCGCATGTGCCACGTCGCGGACCGGTTCCATGATGAAGGGCAAGGTGGCGGAGGCCAACAGGGCCGGGTGGATGTTGTCGGCGGACAGCGGTGAAAAATGAGTATGGAATGCATCGAACTTCGCTTTCAGCCAGAAAGCCGGATCGCGCGCATCGCCGATGACGACGCGTTCCAGGTGATGTGCCAGTTGAGAACGCGAAAGCATATTGCCGAGCACTGCGGCGCCAAACCCCACCATGGCTGACGCCTTGAAACGCGGCGCTTTTAGAAAGCGGCTGCCACGCGAGGCGAGGATGTGCAGGCGGTGGTGAGGATGCTGTGTGAGCACCTCTTCCTCGCCGGCGATCAGATCCAGGAGAAAGCGCGTGCAGAACTCGCTGACGGTCTGCGGGGATGGCTTGGGCGGATAGCGCTGTTCGCAATACAGGTCACCGAGTCGCTGGAAGGCGGCAACCGGGTCAGAGGAACATGCGGCAGCCATTCTCCATGCTCCAATGGAGGCGCCGATCAGTGCACGTTCCCGCGGTGCTGAAGCCAGCCAGGTGCCGAATAGCCATTGGTCAAGTTTTTGAAATATCAGGCCCTTGGGGCCGCCCGCCGCTGCAGGAATGATCGCGATGTCCTGCGCGCGCAGACCAACGCTGCGCAGGTGTTCCATGGCCTTCGGCCCGGCGCTGATGGTGATCATGCTCATTGCAGGTGTAGATTCCTCAGGTGATCTGCATGAACGCGAATCATTTTGATGTATGCAATTGCATCATCGCGGCTTCGAACTTGCCTTCGCATAGCAGCGGAATGACGGAAAGGCTGCTGGAAATTGCGCTGTCGATCAGCGGCTGTTCTTCCTTGCGAGGGCGGTGCAATACAAAATCCACCACCGCCTGCTGAAGATTCAGCGAACGGGGGTGGCCGATGCCGATGCGCAGGCGCCAGTAATCCTGGGTGCCGAGCGCGGCGGTGATGTCCTTCAGGCCGTTGTGCCCACCCGATGATCCGCCTTTCTTGATCTTGGCGGCACCTGGCGGCAGATCGAGTTCATCATGCACCACCAGAATTTCATCCGGAGCAATTTTGAAGAAACGCGCCAGTGCGCCCACTGATTGCCCGGAACGGTTCATGTAGGTCTGCGGCTCAATCAGCCAAACCTCCTGCCCTGCGATGTTCCGCTTGGCGACCAGTGCGTTGTAGCGCGATTCACGCGTCAGTGCACCGCTGGCCAAGGCATCGACCAGCCAGAAGCCCGCGTTATGGCGTGTGAGTTCGTACTCCGGTCCGGGATTGCCGAGACCGGCGATCAGGCGTATGGGCATGGTGATGAAAAATGGTTGTTGTCAACTTCAATCGGTAATTATGCTGGATTCAGAAATGAAACATGCAGGCAATAAAAAACCCGCCAGAACTGGCGGGTTTTCAACCCGGCGAGGAAGCCGGAAATGCAGCTTACTTCTTGTCGTCCGATGCGCCGTCCGCAGCGTCGTCGGCGGATACCTGACCGGCCGGGATGCTTGCAGTTGCGATCGTTGGATTGTCCTGTCCATGCAGAACCGCGGTCACACCCTTCGGCAACTGGATGTCGCTCAGGTGAATTGTGCCGCCGGCCTCCATATTGGCGAGATCGACTTCGACGAACTCCGGCAGGTCGCCCGGCAGGCAGGAAACGTCCAGTTCGTTCATTACGTGGCTGATCACGGCGGAAGACAGCTTCACTGCGGGAGAAACTTCCGCATTGATGAAGTGCAGAGGCACCTTGGTGTGAATCTTCTGCTTCGCATCGACGCGCTGGAAATCAGCATGCAAAACGAGTTGCTTGAATGCGTGCATCTGGAAGTCGCGCAGCAGAACCTGCTCTACCTTGCCTTCGATTTCCATGTCGAGGATCGACGAATGGAAAGTTTCTTTTTTCAATGCATGGAACAGCGCGTTATGGTCCAATGCGATTGCGACCGGTGGGGTCGTGCCGCCGTAGACGATGCCTGGGGTTTGGCCAGCATTGCGCAGGCGGCGGCTCGCTCCGGACCCCTGCTCTTTGCGTGGGAATGCGATAACTTTCATTTTGAAACTCCAATAGATGCAAGGCGTCGTGCCTTGCGGGTTCATCCCCCGCGACCAGGGGATTTAAAAACCGGCTTCTGCGAAGCCGGGAATTCAGTCAAGTCAGCTAGTCACCTGCGAACGCTGTATCGGGACAGTCCGCTGGTCGATCAATCCGCAAACAGCGACATCACCGAATCGCCTTTGGAAATACGCTTGAATGTTTCCGCAAGCAGATCGGCGCAGGTGAGCTGGCGAATCTTGTGGCATGCTTTTGCAGCCGGAGTGAGCGGGATGGTGTCAGTCACGACTAGTTCGTCCAGTGGCGATGTTGCGATACGTTCGATCGCCGGGCCCGACAACACCGGATGAGTACAGTAGGCAATGACTTTCTTGGCGCCACGGTCTTTAAGTACTTCGGCAGCTTTGGTGAGGGTGCCGGCGGTGTCGACCATGTCGTCCATGATCACGCAATTTCGGCCTTCTACTTCGCCAATGATGTTCATGACTTCCGATACATTTGCTTTCGGACGGCGCTTGTCGATGATTGCAAGGTCGCAATCCAGGCGCTTCGCAAGCGCACGCGCGCGCACCACGCCGCCAACATCGGGCGACACCACGAGAAGGTCATCGTAGTTCTTGCTCACCAGATCGCTCAGCAGGATCGGCGATGCATAGATGTTGTCTACCGGAATATCAAAGAAGCCCTGGATCTGGTCCGCATGCAGATCCATGATCAGGACACGCTCAACGCCGGCTTCCTGCAGCATGTTGGCAACGACCTTGGCGGAAATCGCCACCCGTGCGGAGCGTGGACGACGGTCCTGCCTGGCATAGCCGAAATAGGGAATAGCTGCGGTAATGCGGCCGGCGGAGGCGCGTTTCAGCGCATCGACCATCAACATGATTTCCATCAGATGGTCATTGGTCGGCGCACAGGTCGACTGCAGCACGAATACATCCTTGCCGCGCACATTCTCATTGATTTCAACCATTACCTCGCCATCGGAAAACTTCGAGATAACGGCTTTGCCGAGGGGAATGCCGAGCTGCTTTGCAACGCCGGCCGCCAACTCCGGATTTGCATTGCCCGTAAAAACCATCAGGTTTTCAAGCGCCATGAGGTACCTAAGTGCAATGGTTAAAATTGAAAGCCGCCAGAGCTTGACATTCTCGTCTTGCGTTGGCGGCTTGTATGCGTTCTTCTTATTTTGAATTTAATGGCAGGGGAGGAAGGATTCGAACCTTCGAATGCCGGAATCAAAATCCGGTGCCTTGACCAACTTGGCGACTCCCCTACACAACCGGTCGTTTGTCGCTGTATTCCGCGCGGGTGACGCACCTAAAATACAACCACAAAAAATTTTGGCTATGACTTCAACAAGTGCGACAGCGGATGCTGCTGTATCGCTCGGGCTTTCCAAACGTTCCAATGCGCCGGCCCGTTCTCTCGGATGCCTCGTAGCGCCCGGTCGGCTTCATGTTCCTGGATGAATCCACAAAACACACAAGCGCCAGAACCAGTCATCCTTGCTTCCCCATACTGTCCGAGTAACTCCAGTGCCTCGGCGATCTGTGGGAAGAGCTTGATTGCCACGACTTGCAGGTCGTTCTTTCCGAAGCCGATAGATGCCTTGGAAAAGTCCGTTATTCTGACCGGTTTTGTATCCCGTGTCAATTCCGGTGAGGCAAAAATGGCAGCGGTCGGAGCGGCAACACCCGGTTCGATGACGACATACCAACAATCGGGCGTCGCCAGCGGACTTAGTTCCTCGCCCACGCCTTCCGCGAATGCGTTCTGACCAAATATGAAAAACGGGACGTCGGCGCCAAGCCGCAAGCCAAGTGCCATCAGTTCGGTGCGTGTGAACCCGGTTTGCCACAAATAATTCAGCGCAATCAGCGTCGTGGCTGCATCGGACGAGCCGCCGCCGAGTCCGCCCCCCATCGGAAGCCGCTTATCGATGGCAATGTCGGCGCCGAGCGGTCCGATGGCTTTTCCATAGGAACCGCGTCCCTGCGCCGCGGATTGCAGCAATCGACCTGCAGCCACGATCAGGTCGGATTCCTGGGGGACGCCTGCAATCTCGGTGGTGCGACGAATGCGGTCATCGTCGCGCGTCTCGAAATGCAGCGTATCGCCATGGTCCAGTAGCTGGAATGCCGTCTGCAGCAAATGATAACCATTGTCCGGCCTGCGCCCGACCACATGCAGGAAGAGATTCAGCTTGGCGGGAGCGGGGCAGTTGTCGAGCTTGCGCGGGTTCATTGCCATGTGTCGATAACGAGGCGTATGGATACATCGCCTGCCTGGGGCGTGCGACGTTCAAGATCAACGCGCTTTGGACGCGTGTCCTGCCAAGTGTTGTAGCTGATGCGCCAGCCATCGCGGGTGGCCACTTCGGCGGCCGGCGGCTGCGCGATGAAGCGGTAACCGTTCGCGTCGATCGCAAAACCTTGCAGCCAATCGCGCAAGCCGGAAATCGGTAACGGCCAGCCCAGCGTGGCTTCTACCAGTGCGTCGACATCGGCCGCCTGGCGCGGCGGCTGTCCGCTTTGCTTCAGCGTGGCGCCATCGCGCCCGATTTCGATCAATGCGATGACCTGTCCCAGGGGGGACAACAACGTGACCTGGGTGTTGTCCCGGTTCTGGGTCCAGGTAAAGCCGCCATGGAGCGCTTCTTCCTTGTCATTGACCTGGTAGCGCACCGAGATGCGTCCTGTGAGGTCGATGTTGTCAGCGTAGGAGCGGGGGGCTTGGGCGGGAGAATCGGTGCGGCCAGCGTCGCCTGTCACCGGGGCGACGCTGGCGCAGCCAGCCGTAAGCAATGCGAGCAACAGCGCGCATGTTCGCATGCACGCCGGCGTCATAGGTTTACATTCAGCCTTGCGAGAGTGCTTTTCAGCGTATCGTTCTGCGGATCCTTGGTTTGTGCGTCACGCCAGAATTTTTGCGCATCTTCCTTCTGCCCCTTGGTCCAAAGCACCTCGCCAAGATGCACGGCGATTTCGGCGTCGGGCCGCAGTTCATAGGCGCGACGCAGCAAGGCTTCCGCCTCCTTCAGCCGGCCGAGCCGGAATTGCACCCAGCCCATGCTATCCATGATGAAAGGATCGTCCGGTGCCAGCTTCACCGCCTTCTCGATCAGCTCATATGCTTCCTGCAGCCGGATGTTGCGTTCTGCTAGGGAATAGCCCAAGGCGTTGTATGCATGCTGGTTTTCGGGAGCGAGTGCGATGATCTTGCGCAGCGACGTTTCCATGATGTCGAATTTGCCGTTTTTCTCTGCGAGCATGGCATAGTCGTACAGCAGATCGGTGTTGCTTGGAAACTGCTTGAGTCCTTCCCTCAACACATCCATCGCCTGCTGCTGCTGGCCGGCCTCGCGCATGATCTGCCCTTCGGCGATGATGAGCTGTACTTGTTCCCGTTCGCCCGGCGCATCTATCTCCTGCAGGATCTGGCGTGCGGCGGTCAGGTCGCCACGTTTGGCATAGAGTTGCGCACGCTTGATTTGTGCGCCGACATAGTTCTCGCCTGGTTCGATTTGCGCAAGCCACTTCAGGGCCGATTCGGTGTCCTTGCGGTCTTCCGCTATCTGGGCCAGGATGAGCAGGGCTTGGGTCGGGTCACGCTCTTCGTCCGGCTCGGCGGAAAGCACCTGCAGATAGGTCTTCAGATATTTTTCTGCCGCCGCCACGTCATTGACTTGACTGCTCAGTACACCCAATGCAAACAATGCTGTCAGATCCTGCGGCTGATGCTGAAGCAGCGTCTCGAACTCGCCGCGGGCGTTCTGGTATTGTTTTTGCTCCACTAGCATGCGGGCGTAAGCAAGACGAACATCGCGCGATTTCGGATAGCGTTTCAGGAAGGCCGCGAGCCAGTTTGCCGCTTCGCCTTTGTCGGGTATGACCTGGGCAAGCGTCAATGCGGCAAGTTCGGAATCCGGCTTGGATTTCAAGGCAGCTTCCGCTTCGCGGCGAGCGCGTACCGCATCCTGATTCGCCATTGCGGCCTGCGACAGCGCCAGGCGCGCTTCCGTCAAATCCTGGTAAGGCCGAAGCACTTCCTCGAGCAGATTGAATGCGCCCGCCTTGTCTTTCGCGCGACCGAGCAGGCGCTGAATCTGAAACGCCATCAATCCGCGGGTTTGAGGCCGTGCATCCCTCAATCTCTGTTCAAGGATGGGTTTGGCTTCCGCGAGGTTGTCACCCATCACGATGAAACTGAGGTAATACTGCGCGGCTTCTTCGGAATTGGGCGCCAGCGAGCGCCATAGCCTGACAGCGTTGAGCGCTTCATCAGCGCGCTTGGCGCCGAGCGCGATCTCGGCCGCACGACGTGCCACGCGCGGATCGCGCGTCTCCTGGGCGATTGCCATCGTGGTGATATAGCCGGTTTGCCAGTCGCCGCGCTGCGCTGCGAATTCGGCACTCAGCAGCTTGAACAGCAGTTCCTCCGTCAACTCGACCGAAGGCAAGGGATCCTGCTGCTTCTGCTCCTCGGGCTTGGCGCTGATCCTGCTGCGCGAAGGGGTTTGAGCTGCCGGCTTTTCACTTGTGCCGGCAGCTACCTTGTCTTCCGGCTGGGGTGCGGGCGGCGCCGACGCGCATGCCGACAACAGGGCCGTCAAGGTTACAATGAGAGGAAGTTTTTTCAATGGATTTTCCCGGCGAGTAAGTGCCGCTTAATTCTACGCCCAACTGGGCTGCCATGCGCACGGACGGCCATCATGGCCTTGCGCGTAATTAACTTTTCATCGCAGTTTCATCATGCCAGAACTTCCCGAAGTCGAAGTTACCCGGCGCGGCGTCGCCCCTCATCTGGAAGGGCGGACGGTCAGCGCGGTCACATTACGCCACAGCGGACTGCGGTGGCCTTTTCCCGCCGAACTGCCTGTCAAACTGGCCGGCAGCAAAATCCGTGCTACCGGACGTCGCGGCAAATACCTTTTGATCGATTTCGATCATGGAACTCTGATCATTCATCTCGGCATGTCCGGTCATTTACGGATACTGCCGGTTTCAACGCCGCCTCAAAAACATGATCATTTCGACCTTGTGGTCGGTGATCAGTTGCTGAGAATGACGGATCCCCGCCGTTTCGGGGCGGTACTTTGGCATCCCCACGAGGAGGGCGCGGTCGACAGCCATATTTTGTTGCGCGGACTGGGCGTCGAGCCTCTGGAAGAAAAATTTACCGCACAAGAGCTGTACCGGCTCACCCGGAACCGGCGTGCGCCGATCAAGCAAGTGTTGCTGGCCGGAGACATCGTGGTTGGCGTGGGAAACATCTATGCGTCGGAAAGCCTGTTCCGGGCAGGCATCAATCCCAGGACGCCGGCAGGCCGGATCGGACTGGCGCGGTATGAAAAACTGGTGCATGCGATTCGCGCCACGCTGGCAGCGGCAATCGAGCAGGGAGGCAGTACGCTGCGCGATTTCATGGCGGTCGACGGACAGTCGGGATATTTCCAGCAAAGCTACTTTGTCTACGACCGTGCCGGCGCACCGTGCCGTGTTTGCCAGGCGCCGGTACGGCAGATTCGCCAAGGGCAGCGCTCTACATTTTATTGCGCAAATTGTCAAAAGTAGGCATGGGTGCTAGATTCTGGGAAATATCATGACATCATCGAGGGCATCGTGAGCAATTTGGTTCAGAAGTTCCAGGAGTACAGTGACTGGCGCAGCGGCGTCGTGGCGGCGCTGGAGCGCTATCGTGCCTGGGTCGCCACATCCGAATTGTCCGATGCGTCAAGTGACCAGCGTTTCGTGCGCCTGCAGGCAAGACTTGCTGATGACAAGCTTACTATCGCCTTCGTCGCGGAGTTCTCCCGCGGCAAGTCCGAACTGATCAACGCGATTTTCTTCGCGGATTACGGGCAACGGATTCTGCCATCCTCTGCCGGCCGTACCACCATGTGTCCGACCGAGTTGCTGTACGACGAGACGTTTCCACCTTCGATCCGTCTTCTTCCGATCGAGACCCGCGCGCAGGCGCAGTCGACCAGCGAATTCAAGCAGCAAAGCCAGATCTGGACCGTACTGCCTCTTGATATATCGTCCGGCGACGGCATGTTGGAAGCATTCAAGCAGGTCAGCCTGACGAAGCGCGTGCCGGTCGAGGAAGCGAAAAGCTACGGCTTATACGACGAGAATGACCCGGATGCGGCATTGTCCGTAGACAGGGATGGCATGGTGGAAATTTCGCAGTGGCGCCATGCGATCGTCAATTTCCCCCATCCATTGCTGAAAAAAGGACTCGTGATCGTCGATACGCCCGGCCTGAATGCGATCGGTACCGAGCCTGAACTGACCCTCAACCTGATACCCAATGCGCATGCCGTGCTCTTCATTCTCGCGGCCGACACCGGTGTGACGAAGAGCGATATCGAAGTGTGGCGCAGCCACATCGGCGCAGGTGCCGGACGCATGGTGGTATTGAACAAGATTGACAGCATGTGGGACGAATTGCGCAGCGAGGATGAAGTCGAGCAGCAGATCGACAAGCAGGTTGCCACGGTGGCGCATACCTTAAGCTTGCCGCCGTTCCAGGTGTTTCCGGTGTCGGCGCAGAAGGGACTGGTCGGCAAGGTCAACCGTGATGCGGCGTTGCTAACCAAGAGCCGCCTGCTCGAACTGGAAAACGCGCTATCGAATGAACTGATTCCGAGCAAGCAGGACATCATCCGGGCGCAATTGTCTTCCGAAGTCAACGAGCTGACTGCGTCCAAGCAGGCATTGCTTGCATCCCGTACACGCAATGTGGTCGAACAATTGATGGAACTGAAAAGCCTGCGCGGCAAGAACCAAAGCATCGTCGAGCACATGATGAAGCGTGTCGATATCGAGAAGCAGGAATTTGACAACAGCCTGCTCAAGCTGCAGGGCACCCGCGCAGTATTTACCCGTCTGTCGACGGAAGTCTTTACCAGCCTCGGCATGGACATCCTCAAGGAAGATATCCGCAAGACCCGTGAAGCGATGGACAAGAGCAAATTTTCATCCGGCTTGCGGGCGGCGGTGAAGGTGTTCTTCCATCAGGTGCTGTCAAACCTGGCGCAATCCGGGCGAAAGACCGATGAGATCGCCGAGATGATGTCCGTGATGTACCGGAAATTTTCCACCGAACATGGCCTTGCACTGTCGACCCCCATGCCTTTTTCGCTCGACAAGTATGTCGAGGAAATCAAAATGATTGAAGGCGTCTATCAGAAGCAGTTCAACGCTGCGGCCATATTGACGACTCCGCAGGTGATTCTGATGCAGAAGTTTTTTGATTCCATCGCATCCCGCGTGAAGCAGAGTTTCTTGCAGGCAAACCGGGATGTGGAGGCTTGGCTCAAAGTCGTCATGGCGCCGCTGGAAGCCCAGATCTGGGAACATAAGTCGCAGCTCAAGAAGCGCAAGCAGTCGATAGAGCGCATTCACATGGCGACGGACAGCCTTGAGGAGAAAGTACAGTCGCTGGAAAAGATGCAGGCCGAGCTCGAAGCGCAGAAAAAAACCTTGTTTTTGCTGGAGAATGAATTGAAAACTGCGATTGCCAACCAGCTTGCGTCGCTCAAGGCCGCAGCCTGAATGAAACGAGCAATCGATGATGTGGCCGCGACGCGGCCTGTATCCGGATACGGTGATCCAGGCTTTTCAGCGGATGTGATCACCTGGCAGAAGCAACACGGGCGGCATTCGCTGCCATGGCAAAACACGCGGGACGCCTATCGCATCTGGCTATCCGAAATCATGCTGCAGCAAACCCAGGTTGCCGCAGTCATCCCTTATTACCAGCGCTTTCTGAGCCGGTTCCCTGACGTCGCGTCGCTTGCGTCGGCAGCTCCCGAAGACGTAATGGCGCACTGGAGCGGTCTGGGGTATTACTCCCGCGCACGCAATCTGCATCGCTGCGCCAAGCAGGTGATGGAATGCTATGGCGGACGCTTTCCGAGCGATCCGGCGTTGCTGGCGGAATTGCCCGGCATCGGACGGTCCACGGCGGCGGCGATTGCTGCATTCGCCTATGGCACGCGGGCGGCGATCCTAGATGGCAATGTGAAGCGCGTGTTCTGTCGCGTGTTCGGCATTGAGGGATTCCCCGGTGCGAAACCGGTGGAGGACAGGCTCTGGCAACGTGCCGTTGCGTTGTTGCCGGAAGAGGATGTCGAAGCGTACACGCAGGGACTAATGGACCTGGGTGCGACGCTCTGCACAAGGTCCAAGCCTGCCTGTCACAGGTGTCCTCTGGCGCAGCGCTGCGTTGCATTCGAGACAGGGCGGGTGCATCAACTACCGGTCCGGAAGCCGAAAAAGGCAATCCCGGAGAAGCACACCGCCATGCTGGTCATTGCTGATCAGGGAGAGGTATTGCTGGAGCAGCGGCCGGGCAGCGGCATCTGGGGTGGCTTGCTGTCCCTGCCCGAAGTGCAGGAAATGGCAGGGACGAATCTCTCCAAAGCGGATTCCGACTCCATCGCGGCGCGTGCGGTCGCGGCTTTTGGTTCACCCCGCTCCTGTGACCGCCTGCAACCTTTTTCGCATGGATTCACCCACTTCAAGCTGCATGTGTCGCCCTACCTGATCGGCTTGCGCAGCCGGCTGGTACTGGCAGGGGAACTGCAGCATGTCTGGTATCCGATCGTCAAGCTCGCCGATGCGCCGTTGCCGGCGCCGGTCAAGAAACTGCTGCTGTCGCTGTTCAGTACAGCGGATCTGTTCTCGGATGAGGTTTTCCAATAATTGCCGTCTGTCGTCGCCTGCGGCAAGAAGCGATCCTCCTCATGGCCGCTCGATCCACTCCACCCGGTTGCGTCCAAGCTGCTTTGCGCGGTACAACGCCGAATCGGCGCGGGCGATCAGGTCGGTGATCTCCTCGCCGGGGTAATACTGGGCGACGCCGATCGAGAGTGAAATATTCTTCCTGCACGCCAGTTTTTGAACATCCATGAAATGGGCGTAGACACGCAGGCGCTCCGCATGCATTACGGCACCTTTCAAATCGGTATCCGGCAGTATCTGCAGGAATTCGTCACCGCCATATCGTCCGAATATGTCGCTGTCGCGGATCGTCTCCCGGGCAATGCTGGCGAATCGCTGTAATACCGCATCACCCGCCAGATGGCCGTCGCTGTCATTGATCTGTTTGAAATGATCGATATCGATGACGCACACCGAAAACGATTTCGCCATGGTATTTGCCTGCAATATGGCGTGCGCGAGTTCCGCCTGCAGTTGCCGCCGGTTGTAGAGGCCGGTCAGTTCATCGCGAATGGATTTCTCTTCAAAATGCTTGAGACGGTAGCGCGTCGTGTTCAATATCTGCCTGAGGTTCTGGATCTGCTTGCCGACCACGATCATGCCGGGCAGCGTCAACGCGAGGACGAACCATTGCATCATGTCGGCACGCAATCCGATTGCATAGCCTTCGTCATGATCACGCAGGAGGATGATGGCGAGATACGTTCCCAGGCATGCCACGGCAAGCAAAATGAGCGACGCTGTTGATAGCCGGAAGATGGCAAATGAAAACGCGATCAGGATGAAGGGCACCAGCGCGATCTGGGTGGATGGCTCAACATGGGCGACGGTAAGCATGATGCACAATGCCGCGAGGATCTGCGGCAGCATCAGACTGTTTTCCTTGAACTGCAGGTGGAGCTTGAGCCTGAAAACGGTATAGAAAAGGATGACTGACGAAAGCACCGCGCCTGCGGCGCCGATAAACGTCAGAGCGCTGACAAATCCCTGGCGATAAAAGACAAACAGCCCCAATGCATAGAGCAGCGAAATGAGTCCGATGGGAGAGATGAGCGGCAGGTTGACCGGCTTCGCATTTTTGCGGCGGTCAACGAATTCCGGGCGCAGGCCCTCGCGTGCATCATCCAATAACATACCAAGTGCTCAAAGAGTTGTAGACCGCCGGGCTGCCGCATGCAGCCATGCCGACGGTGAAAAGCGGATTCCGCTGGACGCCGGAGCATCAGGCAAGGCTATTGACTTGATCGAGCCTTGCCTGCGAATGTGCGGCAAGCGTTCCAGTTATCGTATGAAAGCGCCGTTGCCGCCTTGTGCATGGACAAGGATGCCGCCCAAAGGGTTTGATGGCGACCGAAAAAGAGCGTTTTGGCAGCGGTTGTTACTGCATTGCCAACCGCATCGCAGAAGATCAGAGGATTTGATGCTGCTGAAGATATTGATGGACAATTGCCAGGCGATTTTGGGCGCCGCTCAACTCCATCAATTTTTGTCTGGCCTTGAGAGGAATTGGCAGAATCTCGCACCAGCGGTTGGCTACCCAGCCGGCGCTTTGCAGATCCAGTGGACGTGAAAAAGGCGTGACGAAGGCTTGACCATGCTCAGCCTGGCCTTTGGTCTCGAGATCTTCGATCACCAATTTCAGTGTCGTCGCGCACGCGACATGGACATCGCTGATGGCCACCGGATCATCCGGTGCGATCATGGCGATGCGCGCTTCCATCCGCTGGTCTGGTAGTGTCCTTGTCTCCAGGATCCGGAAGCGCTCACCGCCCAGCATGCGCAATGTCAGAATGCCCGGTGAAGGCATCTCCCAGTGTGAAATGAAGGCCAGGGAGCCGATGGCTTCCGGAAGCAGGGGGGCGTCGGTTTCCTGATTGGCTTTGATGAGCGTTACCCCGAACGGGGTGCCTTTCTTCAGGCATTCGCTCACCATATCGATGTAACGCGCTTCGAAAACCTTCAAGGGCAGTACGCCGCCTGGAAACAATACCGTTTTCAACGGAAATAAAGGCAGCCAGTCGGCGTTGGAAGACATGTCTGGTATGGAAAATGAAGTAGGGGAGCTGTTTCAGCCGAGTTCGCGATGCCGCAACAGAACATGCTCCGTCGGCCGGAAATGCTTCGCGAGCTGCTCAACCATGTACACCGAACGGTGCTGTCCGCCGGTGCAGCCGATTGCGACCGTCAGGTAGCTGCGGTTGTCGTTTTTGAAGGCCGGCAGCCATTTCTCGACGAAGGTCCGGATGTCGGCGAGAAGTTCGGCAACATGCGCCTGCGAATCGAGAAAGGTAATCACGGGCTCGTCCCGGCCGTTGAAAGGACGAAGCGCCAGATCGTAATACGGGTTGGGAAGCACCCGGACGTCGAATACCAGATCCGCATCGAGCGGTACGCCGAACTTGAAGGCAAAAGACTCGAACAGCAGGGTGAGCGGGGCGCGTTCGGTTTCAATCAATTCCTTGATCCAGGCCCGCAGCTTGTTGGCCGAAAGGCCCGATGTGTCGATCACGTGCCCAATGCCTTCGATCGTCGACAGCATTTCCCTCTCGCTCAGGATGCACTCGGTCAGTGTCGGCTGGTTCTCGGTAAGCTGGGTGGCACGCACCCGGTGCGACAGAGGATGGCTACGACGGGTTTCGGAAAAACGGGCGATGAGCGATTCGGTCTTGGCGGTAAGAAACAGGACTTTGACGTCGTGCCCTTCATCCTTGAGCCATTGGATATCTTCAGGGAGACCGGCCAGGGAATCCGCGCTGCGGGCATCCATGGCTACAGCCAGGTTCTGGGCGTTTTCCTCGATTCTCGTGGCAACGAGTTGGCGTAGCAACTTGGGCGGCAGATTGTCGACGCAGAAATAACCGGCGTCTTCAAGTGCATTCAGACCGATCGATTTTCCCGATCCGGATATACCAGTAATGATGATGATGCGCATAGAAGGTAATAATACCCCAAGCGCAACAAAGCGTGATGGGCTCGGCGGCTATTCGTTGCCCATGGCTTTCTGCTGGCGTTCCATGAACTCCTTGAGCGTATCGATACCCCGGAGCTGGAGAATGGTATTGCGAACCGCGGCTTCCAGCAGGACCGCAAGGTTGCGCCCGGCTTCAACTGGAATGATTACTTTGCGAATGGGCAAGCCGAGTACTTCTTCGGTTTGGGAATGCAGGGGCAGCCGTTCGTAATTTTCTTCCAGGGTCTTCCGGCGAACGAGATGCACGATCAGCTTCAGGCGCATCTTGCGGCGTACCGCCGTTTCCCCAAAAATTGTCTTGATGTCCAGCAGGCCCAAGCCGCGAACTTCAAGCAGGTTTTGCAGCAGGGGCGGGCAGCGGCCTTCAATCATGTTCGGCGCGATGCGCGCAAATTCCACCGCGTCATCCGCGACCAGTCCGTGATTGCGCGAAATGAGTTCAAGCCCAAGTTCACTCTTTCCCAGCCCGGATTCGCCGGTGATCAGTACGCCGACACCGAGTACATCCATGAACACGCCATGCATCGTGATACGCTGGGCCAGTTCCTTGGAAAGGTAGACACGGAGGTAGTCGATGACCTGCGCTGCCGGCAACGGTGTGGAGAACAGGGGAATATTATTGTCGTCGCAGAAAGCCAGAATATTGGAAGGCGTTTCCAGTCCTTCCGCAATAACGAACGCAGGAGGCTGGCCGGCAACCAGTTCTTCTGTCTGGTATTTGCGGGATGCCGGCGACAGGCGGTTGTAATACTGCACCTCCTGGTGACCGAAAACCTGGATCCTGCCGGGGTGAATCAGATTCAGGTGGCCGACCTGGTCGGCGGCCGAGGTGGCATCGCCGGAAATCCTGCGTTCTCCACCTGGAAAACCGGCGAACCATCCGAGCTGCAGCGCTTCGCGGGTATCATCGTAAAGCTGTTGGATGGTCAGAAGCGAAGAAAGCGGCATGTTACTTTACCTACGCATGCACGCTGGGCTGCCAGGCGATGATGCGCGCATGTACCGACGTGGGATCCGGATCGGTGGCGAGCACGTTGCGGAATGCTTCATCCGAGAACATTTCAGCAATCTCGGAAAGAATTTCCAGGTGATGTTGTGTCACCTGATCCGGGATCAGCAGAAAGACCAGAAGACTGACCGGCTGGCCGTCAGGCGATTCGAACGGGATGGGTTCTTTCAAGCGTACAAAAGCCGCCAGAGGCGATTTCAATCCCTTGATTCGTCCGTGAGGGACTGCGACACCGTGTCCCAAGCCGGTGGATCCGAGGCGCTCGCGAGCGAAAAGATTATCTGAAACGACGGAACGGGCAATGCTGCAGTTATTTTCAAACAGCAGTCCTGCTTGCTCGAATGCCCGTTTCTTGCTGGAGACTTCCAGATCCAGAACGACATTGTCGCGTGACAGGATTTTAGCGAGGTTGGTCATGGTGAAAAAAGGTTTGATGCATTGCACAAAACAAGCATTCGAAACGAATTATAGGCTTCTTTTTGCATCGCGCAATGCTGATAAACATGGTGAGCATCAGGTGGAATCGCGGTATATCAAGAAACGATAATAAAGTCCCAAATTCACAAGCAATTCATCTAAAAAAGAGGCGGCTCTTCCCTGACGCTCCATGTATTAGTGAAGAAAAACAGGGAAAAAGTTTCACATGGGAAAGAACTTATTTTCTTCGTTGCATACTTGCAGCACAAAATTTTCGACTCTTCTTGTTGCCATACTTCATACGCCTGTGGATTTTATCAATGGTGAGATAGCGCATTTCCTTACTGGCGAGCGCCCCGCAAATTCAACGGCCTTTGGCCGGTGGTGAAATTGCTCCGCCAGGGATTGATATCAAGGCCGCCGCGCCGGGTATATCGCGCATAAACCGCCAGCTTTTGCGGTTTGCATTGGCGCAGGATGTCCATGAAGATGCGCTCCACGCATTGTTCATGGAATTCGTCATGGTCACGGAATCCGATCAGGTACTTCAACAAGCCTTCCTGATCGATCTGCGGCCCCGCATAGCGGATCTGTATGCTTCCCCAGTCCGGCTGGCCGGTCACCAGGCAGTTCGACTTGAGCAGATGCGAGACGAATGTCTCTTCAACCATCGCCTCCTCATGG
>NZ_DASZBA010000102.1:0-10807 GCF_035944575.1 Noviherbaspirillum sp. | reverse complement strand
GGCTTCTACGCCACGCACTCCGTGGGCAAGGTCATCAACTCGATGATGTTCGAAGTGCAGCAGATCGTCGACATGATCCGCAACGTGCTGACATCGCTGATCCGCGATGCATTGACGGTCATCGTGCTGATGGCCTTCCTGATCTGGCTGAACTGGCAACTCACCATCGTCGCCATCGTGTTGATTCCGCTGATCGCGGTTGTCGTGCGCATGACCGGCAAGCGGCTGCGCAAGCTGACCCGCGAATACCAGGAAGTCAACGGCGAACTCACGCAGGTGATCGAAGAGACCACCCGCGCCAGCCAGGTGATCAAGATTTTCGGCGGCCAAGAATTCGAGAAGAAGCGCTTCGCGGAGCGGGCAGCCAAGCTGCGCCGCTATTCGATGCGGATGGCAAGCACCTATGCCGCCACCGTGCCGATTACGCAGACCATGGCGTCGTGCGCGGTCGCGGTGGTGATCGTCATCGCCCTGATCCAGTCCAGCCAGAACCAGACCACCGTAGGCGGCTTCGTGTCCTTTATTACCGCGATGCTGATGCTGCTGGCGCCGCTCAAGCGACTCGCCGAAGTGAATGGCCCGCTGCAGCGTGGCCTCACGGCCGCGGAGGCGGTGTTCAACCTCATCGACGCGCCGCCGGAGCGCACCACCGGCAAGAAGCTGCCGGGCCGCGCCACCGGCAAGCTGCAGTTCATCGACGTGGGCTTTGTGTATCCCGGCCAGAACCAGCCGACCCTGTCGCATATCAACCTGACCATCATGCCGGGAGAAACCGTCGCATTCGTCGGCATGTCGGGCGGCGGAAAATCGACGCTGGTCAACCTGGTGCCGGAGTTCTTTCCGGTGACCAGCGGCGAGATACGGCTCGATGGCGAACGGATACGGGATATTTCGCTCGATAGCCTGCGCGCGCAGATCGCAATGGTGAGCCAGAACGTGGTGCTGTTCGACGATACGGTCGCCGCCAACATCGCATACGGCGACCCGCATCCTGATATGACGCGCATCGAGGCCGCAGTACGCGCAGCCCACCTGAGCGACGTGGTTGCCGGCCTGCCGCAAGGTTTGATGACGCCGATCGGCGACAACGGCAACCGGCTGTCGGGAGGCCAGCGGCAGCGTCTCGCCATTGCCCGCGCTATTTACAAGAATGCCCCGATCCTGATTCTGGACGAAGCCACTTCCGCCCTCGATACCGAGTCGGAGCGGGCAGTACAGGCCGCGCTAGACGTACTGATGCGGGGCCGCACCACGTTGGTCATCGCCCATCGCCTGTCCACCATCGAACGCGCGGACCGTATCGTCGTGCTGGCCGACGGACAGGTGGTGGAAGCCGGGTCGCATATGCAATTGCTGGAGAAGAACGGCATGTATGCCAACCTGTACCACCTGCAGTTTGCCCAGGATGCCAAAACCGTCTGATTGCCCATGCCTGCAAGGAGCCGCGCCGGATAACCCCGACATGCGGCGCGGCATATCTGCGCAGGACGCGAGATAGTGCAATAACGCCATTACAAAGTCTGCAATTGCTTGGCAAAGCCATATCCCGCAATCAACGCTATTTGATCTTTCTCAAGGTTTGCAACATGTTTGTTGTCGGCAAGACTATTGCCAGCGGTTTCCGGATCCTTATAATGACGGGTAGAAATCATTTGCCTGAGCTCAATTCAGGTTGAACAAACCTTGATTCAGATCATTCCGGAGGCGTCATGGGAAATACACAAGATAATCTGGTGAATTTCGTCGAAACCGAATCCCCGCGCTTCAATTTCAACAAGCTGCAAGCTGCTGCATGCATGGCGGCGTCCGCGGCGGTGAGCGTCGGCCTCATTGCCTGGATGGTCAGCGCACTTTCCTGATTTTCCCCTCTGCTTCAGGTTCGGCTGAAGCAACCGCATCCAGTCAGTGTTCCATCCGGAACCTGCCTGCACCTAATCATCCATCAGGTGAGCCATGTCGTTCAGAGCCTTGCCTGCGCAATGCCTCTGCCAGACTTCCGCATCTTCACTGGTCTTGCCGTTGACGTAGGAAAAGTGTGCCTGCTGGTATTCGCCGGTCATGTTCCTTACCTTGTATTCCAGGCAGACCACGCTGGCATTGTCGTTCGCTGAGATGCTTTGCCACACCAGCGCGTTTGGATCGGGCAGCGAATTCTTGACGCTTGCGGCAATAGCTGCCGTCATGGCGGTGCGGTGATTTTCGCCGACCTTGGGTACCGGCTTGCCTGGCTTGCCGCCGGAATCGCCGGAGGAATCCGGGATGGAAGCGTAGTTATCCTGTGTGGAAAGGGTGTGATCGGGGAGGGCGATCCATGCGGTGGCGGCCGCGCCAATAACGAAGGTGATAGCGGCCGCGGCGAGCCATGCCGCTTTCCGGCGTGACTTCCGGGCATGCTTTCTGTGCTGCTGCCTGACCAGATTGCTGGGCTTGCCGGGTTTATCGGGTTTGCAATTAGGGCAGGACTTTGCCGCCGTGCTGTAGATCTTGTCGCACTTCTTGCATCGCACCAGTGCCATGTGCTTTTCCTTTCCTGCCCGGCGCCATTGCCGCGGCTATTTCAGGAATTGCGTTGCGACGACCACCCACGCCACGCCGGCGGCGATCGATGCCCATATGAACCGCTTGCGTTTGGCAACCCTGAGTTGATGTTTGACTACGCGTCTCTTCGTGAGGTCCACGTCTTGTGTGTCCACCGTCTTTCCCATAAGCGATATCGAAACATCAAATTGTCCGCCACGTCCCGAATCTGTTATTGATGTGCTGCAAACCTGCTGACCGCCTTATCCATCCCAATCAGGTTCGGGATGCCGACCGCGACCTTTTCATCCCAAAGCGGTCTAACGGGCTGCCAGACCCGATGTCGGCAATGCAATGCCGCAGTTCATCACAGCGCGTCGCATCCCGTCGGCCCTATTCACGAACCGACTGAATGTTGATCCTATGAAGAACCTGAAAAACGCCACCGTCGTCATTACCGGCGCATCAAGCGGCATGGGACTGGCGACGGCGCTCGCCTTCGCGCGGCGCGGCGCCAACCTGGCGCTTGCTGCCAGAAGCCCGGCGCCGCTGGAGCAGGCGGCGCGGCAATGCGAAGCGCATGGCGGTCGCGCGCTTGCCGTACCCACCGATGTCACTGATGCCGAAGCGATGCGCGCGCTGGCCCGTGCGGCTATCAATGCCTACGGCCGGATCGATGTGTGGATCAACAACGCCGGCATGAGCCTGTGGGGCCCGTTCGAGGACATTCCGGTGGAATCGCAGCAACAGCTGGTTAACGTCAACCTGAACGGCGTGATCAACGGCTGCCACGCGGTGGTGCCGCATTTTCTGCGAAACGGCGGACGCGGGATCATCATCAACATGGCGTCCATCGGCGGCAGGGTGCCGATGCCCTGGCTGGCGACGTACTCCGCCAGCAAATTCGCCGTCGCCGGTCTGACCGATGCGCTGCGTTATGAACTGGCTTCCCGGTCTGCAATCGAGGTATGCGGCATGTATCCGGGCTTCGTCGATACGCCGACCAACCTGCATTCGTCCAACTATACGGGGCGTGAACTACGCCCGGTTCCCCCGGTGATCGATCCGTGCCACGTTGCGGAACAAATGGTTAGTCTTGCACTTCATCCGCGCCGCGCATCCTACATCGGCGCACACCATGCGCTTGCGTATCCGTATGCGCTCATGCCGGAGCCGGTCGGGCGGCTGCTCGGCCATTTCACGCGTCGTTATTTCATGCAATCGGGAAGGGCCGCAGCGCCAACCGACGGTTCGCTGTTCAAGCCTGTCCCGGCAGGCGCGGCGATCCATGGCCAATGGGGCGTTCCCCAGCAACGCAAGGCAACGGTTGCCGTTCTCGCATTGACCGGCGTCGCCGCAGCGTGTGCATTTGCACTGCGCCGCGGGCGAAACACGATATCAAGGCCTGCCGTTACTGTTTCAGGATAGCCGCGCCGAACGCCTTCAGCGCAATCGAGACCATATCGCCGGGCCGCACGCCTTGCAGCTCGTCTTCGAACGCCACGATTTCCACGACCTGCTGTCCCACCAGCAGCGAAACGATATGGATGACTTCTTCCCGCCGCACGGCCAGCACCTGGGCGTTGATGTTCAGCTTTCCTTCCGCCCGCTGTCTCAGGAACAGCTCGGCGGGACTCCCCGTCCGGACAAGCCGCCCGTGATCAATGTGCAGCACCCGGGATGCCAGTTTGAACACTTCGCCGAGATCGTGACTGACCAATAGCACCGTCATGCCGAAGCGCCGGTGCAGGCGCGCCAGATCATCCTGCAGCTTCGCACGCATCTCGCCGTCCAGCGCGGAGAGCGGTTCATCGAGCAGCAGCAGCGCCGGACGGCGGGCGATTGCTCTGGCCAGCGCCACCCGCTGTTTCTGGCCGCCGGACAGCGTCGCCGGCAAGCGGTCGCGCAAGCCCGCCAGATCCGTCAGCTCCAGCAATTCGTCAATCCAGTGGCGTTCATTCCTGCCGACTGCATAGGCGATGTTTTCCGCTACGCTCAGATTGGGGAAGAGCGCGTAATCCTGGAAGACGAAACCGATCGAGCGTTTTTGCGGCGGGAGGTTGATGCGCCGCTGCGCATCGAACCACGGCACACCGTTGACGACGAGACTGCCGCTGTCCGGCGTGATCAGCCCCGCAAGCATGCGCAGCAGCGTGGTCTTTCCGGCGCCGGAGGGGCCGAACACGGCGACGAACTCGCCGTTGCCGATATCGGCAGACAGGTCGATCCGCATCGGGCCCGCAGGGCTGTCGACCGTCCTGGAAAGCGTGAAGGCAAGCATGTCAGACCGCTTTCCATTTTTTGTTCACCAGGTACACGATGAGCAGGATGGCGAAGCTGACGACGAACAGTACCGACGCATAGAAATTCGCGGCGGCGTAATTCAGGCTTTCCACTTCATCGTAGATGGCGATCGACGCAACTTTCGTGACGCCGGGAATATTCCCGCCGATCATCAGGATCACACCGAATTCGCCGACGGTATGCGCGAAGCTCAGCACCGTGCCCGACAGCAGCGCCGGCTTGATGTTCGGCAGCAGCACACGGAACAGCGTGACGATGTCCGGCTTGCCGAGCGTGCGGGATGCTTCCAGCAGAGATGGCGGCAAGCCCTGGAAGCCGGCCTGCACCGGTTGCACCATGAAAGGCAGGCTGAAGATCACCGAGCCGATCACCAGTCCTTCGAAGCTGAAGACGAGTTTCAAATGCAGCCATTGTTCCAGCCAGGCGCCAAACGCATGTTGCGGACTGAAGGCAAGCAGCAGATAAAAGCCGAGCACCGATGGCGGCAATACCAGCGGCATGCTGACCAATGTTTCCACCACCGGCTTGAAGCGGGTGCGGGTATGCGCGATCCAGTAAGCCAGTGGTACCCCGATCAGCAAAAGGATCGCAGCGGTGATGGCCGACAGGCGGAAAGTAAGCAGCAGCGGCTGCCAGTCGAAATTCATGTCGCCTCGTCCGGCATCAGGGTCATCTCATTGGCTTTCACCAGGCCATCGACACGATCGCCGACAGCGAGTTGCAGCGCGTGCGCGGCACGGGTGGTAACGACCGATTCGATGCGATGGCCGCTGAAATCCAGTGTCACGCGGGTAAGCAGCTTGCCGTATTCGATTGCGGTCACAATCGACGGCAGCCGATTGCGCATGCTGATCAACCCGGACAGGTTTTTTGCCAGTGCCACTTCCATTTCCTTGAACAGCATCGTGACAGGCATGCCGACCGGCCAGGATCCAAGTTCGCCGCCGACGCTGACCAGCGTTGCGGTAAGGCGATGACTGCCGACATGCACGTCGACCAGCGCAATGCTGCCGGCAGTGTCAATCGCCGCGATGCGACCCGGCAGCCGGTTCATGGCAATTGATATCCATACCGTTCCAGGATGCTCCTGGAAGCCGGGCCGAGCAGGAAGTCATGGAACTGTTTCGACAGCGCGGGATTGTTCTTCCGGCCATGGGCAAGAACCACAGCGCCCTGTGCGATCGGTTGATACGACGTGCGAGGCAGGTCGATCCATTTTCCCTGGCCGCGCATCTCCGGCGACACCACGACGGATTTCGCCGTGAAGCCGGCGTAAGCGGCGCCGGAATGGATGTACTGATTGGTTTGCGAAATGCTTTCACCGAAAACGAGCTTGGGCTTGAGTGCATCGTCCAGCCTGAAGCCGGCCAGCGCCTTCATCGTTTCACGGCCATACGGCGCCACCTTCGGATTGGCGACGGCAATCTTGCGCACCGCATCGCTGCGCAGCGTCGCTTGACAGTCCGTCAGGTCGATATCTTTCATCGTCCATAAAACCAGCGCGCCGTAGGCATAGATTTTCGGTGCGTCGGAGTGCCCTTCACTGTGCAGCCTCTCGGGGAATTCCATGTCCGCCGACAGGAAAACGTCGAACGGTGCGCCGTTCACGATCTGGGCGAAGAACTTGCCGGACGAGTTGTAGATCGGCCGGATGTCGTGCCCGGTTTCCTTTTTGAAGGCGGCGCTGATATCGTCGAACGCATATTGCACATTGGCGGCGACGGCGACGGTCAGCGTGGCCGCGCCTGCTGCAAACGGAAACATCAATGCGATCAATGGCAGGTATGTTTTCATGTTGTCGGCTTCGGACGCTGCAGGATGGAACGAGGGGGCAAGGCCGACGTATTGTATCAGCGGGTGAACTGTGAAATCCGGCCGTGATGCCGGGGCGGGATGCGTGATACGGTGCATAATCGGACACGGCGGCAATCATCGGCGACAGGTGCATCCGGCCATCGACCTTCCGGCTGATTCACCAGCCACAGACCGCGATAAAGGAGACAAACAGCATGGCAATCGACTTCAGCCGCTCATGGATGAATGACGAACTTGAAATGGTCCGGGACACGGTCATCCGCTTCATCGAGAACGAAATGGCTCCCGACGATGAAGCGGCGCGCAAGCGCGGGCACGTCGGCAAGGAAATCTGGCGCAAGGCGGGAGAGCTGGGCCTGCTGTGTGCGGACATACCGGAGCAATACGGCGGCGGAGGGGGTGATTTCCGTCATGAGGCGATCTTCTGCGAGGAGATGGCGCGGCGCAGCCTCACCGGCATGAATGCATCCGTGCACAGCATCGTTGCCCACTATCTGCTCAATCACGGCACCGAGGAGCAGAAGCAGCGCTACCTGCCGCGCATGGCGCGCGGCGAACTGATCGGCGCCATCGCGATGTCGGAGCCGGGCGCCGGCTCCGACCTGCAAGGCATCCGTACCCGGGCTGAACGGCAAGGCGACGGCTACGCCATCAACGGTTCCAAAACCTTCATCACGAACGGATTTCTGGCCGGCCTGGTGCTGGTGGTCGCCAAGACCGATCCGGCGCAGAAGGCCAAGGGCATCTCCATTTTGATCGTGGAAACGAAGGACAAGCAGGGATACCGGATCGGTCGCCTGCTCGACAAGATCGGGCTGAAGGCACAGGACACCGCCGAGCTGTTCTTCGACAATGTGCATGTCGGTGCCGACGATTTGCTGGGCGGCGTCGAGGGCCGGGGTTTCCAGCAGCTCATGGGCGATCTTCCGTATGAGCGTACCATCATCGGCGTGTCCGCCGTTGCAGCGATGGAAGGCGCTTATGAGGCGACGTTGCAATACACCCGCGACAGGGAAGCGTTCGGCCAGCCGATCGGGCAATTCCAGAACACCCGGTTCAAGCTTGCGGAAATCGCAACCCAGGTGAAAGTCGCGAGGGTGTTCGTCGACCGTTGCATCGAGGATCTGGTTGCCGGAAAGCTCGACACCGTGTCGGCCTCCATGGTCAAGTACTGGACCAGCGATCTGCAGAACAAGGTCGTCGATGAATGCCTGCAATTGTTCGGCGGCTACGGCTATATGAACGAATACCTGATCGGACGCATGTATGTCGATGCGCGCATCCAGCGCATCTACGGCGGCACGAATGAAATCATGAAGGAAGTGATTGCCCGGTCGTTGTGAACGTTGAGAGCCGCCGCTGAATGCCACGCCGGAAAGCGGATGGCCCTTTATCAATAGTGTCGTGCATGCGCCAACAGACGTTGCGGAAAGTGTTCGGTGCACCCGGACGCTTCCGCTGATGCGCACAAGCATGCGAATGCGATCCGCCGCTCCGTATCCGGCTTTTTCGTATCTATTTCAAATACTTGGATAGATGCACCGGCATGTGCCGCATGCTGGCATGCCCTGTGCTCCAGTTCGGTCAGGCACAACCAGTCGCCTGTCCTTCCGAACCCATAGGAGCACCATCATGAAACCCGCGTTGTTACTGCGTGACCTTCCAGCTACTGTCGAGCTCGACCGGCGAACCATGTCCGCCATCGTCGGCGGTTTCCTTGCCCTGCTGTTCAGCTGCACTGTCAAACGCTTCGATGAGCGTGTCGGCGAGTCGGAATGCAACAACGGCATCTGCGTGCCGTATCAGGATGAAGATGGAAACTACTGATGCGCGCATGCGCAATGCGGGCAATGCATTGCGGACCGTAATCGGTTTCGAAAAGGCGGGCATTGCGGCAACCGCTTTGCTGCTTTGCCTGCACCGGACAATCAACATCAAGTTTGATCAAGCTCGAATTTGCTTCAGTGCGGGTGCGCTTATGCAGGCCCTGCTAGGCTTATAGTTCACCAGCCACGTTCGCAACGATCAGACATATTCATATCGTGTCTTGTATCCGCGTCCAGAGCGACCGCGCACCGGCAGCGATTTCCAGTCAGCAAACGGAAACCGATGCCGGAAAAGCCGATGCATGCCAGTCAGGCGCGGCATCGCAGGGTCGCCGGAAACGGATTCTCCATCACCCAAGGAGCAGATCAAATGGCGGCAATTGTACGTATCGATGATGAAACAATCGGCGACGACGACTTCATCAAGAACCTGAAACTTTCCGGGCAGTTCGAAGGGTTGATCGACCAGCTGGTGCGCGACAGGATCACCGTTCATGCGGCGAGAAAGCAGGGCGTGCGCATATCGCCCGATGACATCCAGGAACGCGCCGACCAATTCCGCCGCATAAAAGGCCTGCATCGCGCCGCGGACACCAACCGCTATCTGGATGCGCTCGGCGTCAGCCTCGACGATTTCGAAGCCTTCATCACCGATACCCTGTTCCAGGAAAAAATGCTGCAGCAGGTGTGCAACGACGCCGCCATCGATGAATATTTCCAGATGAACTCGCCGAAGTTCGACAGCATCGAGATCAGCCATATCGTGCTGGATTCCGAAGGCAAGGCGAAGGAAATGATTTCCATCCTGAATGACGATCCGGACAGCTTTGAAGAGATGGCGGCCGAGCATTCCCTCGCCGATACACAGGCCAAGGGCGGGCTGATCGGCAAGGTGCTGAGAGGATCGTTGCGCAGCGATATCGAGGCCAAGGTTTTTAATGCCTCGGTGGGCGATCTGCTTGGGCCGTTTCCGTCGGCGGACCGGTCGTCCTTCGAAATATTCCGGGTGAATGCGAAGCATCCGGCCACCCTGGACGAAGAAACCATCATCCAGATAAAGAGCCTTCTTCGCGAGCAATGGTTGATGACTCGGGCTCAGGAACACATCATCGAAATTTGCTGAACGAGCTTCCGGCGCACTGGCGCCGTTGATTCATGCGTCCGCGATACCGGCATTGCCGGCGAACCTGCCGGTATCCAAACAGACTTTCAGCAATGTGCGCCGCCAGCGGTCCCGCAATGCCATGCGGAGCCGGAAAGGCATTATGGATACACCTTCAAAATCGCATTCCCTGGCCAAGTTCCTGTCTTCGGTGGAGATCGTTTCCGCTTTCACGCCCGATGAACTGGAGCGGCTGGCCGAACATGCGGAGTCGCGGTTCTATGCATTCGGCGACACCATCTGCAACGCCGGTGAACCGGCCGGCGGCCTGTACCTGATCAAGTCCGGCTCGGTGCGGATGTTCACCGAGGAAAACGGCAGGGAACTCAGCATGGGGGTGCGCAAGGCAAACGAAGTGTTTGCCGAGATCGCCATGCTGCGGGATTACCACCATGAATCGTCGGTGCGCGCGTCCGGCAAGGTGGAGGTGGTGTTCATACCGCGCCAGGCGATTGAACCAGTCATCGCAGGCAATCCTTCCGCGGCGGCCTTCATCAGCAGCTATGTGGCAATCAATTCCGCCGGCGGCTTCGTGGCCCGGATGTTCGACCTGCGCAACAAGGTCAGCAAGAAAGAGCTGGAGGAAATGATCCTCAGCGTCGGCGTCAAGCGTGCGGCGGCCGGCAAGGAAATCCTGAAACAGGATTCGCGCGAGGACCGCAGATTGTATGTGGTGCGCCATGGCGAGGTCCGGGTCGTGCGCAACGAGGAGGGCACCGACTATCCGCTGGCAACCCTGAGGCAGGGGGAGATTTTCGGCGAGAAAGCCTGCCTGATGCGGCAGGAGCAGGTAGCGACCGTGATCGCCAACACGGATACGACGCTGCTCGTCATTCCCGAAAAGACCGTTCATTTCCTGCTGGAGCGCAACCCGAAGCTGCGCGAGGTGCTGGAAGAGCGTACCCGCGTTGTCGAGCGGGAAATCCAGCGGCAGAAGAAGCTGGCGGAGCGGCGCAAGCGGCCGGTGCTGCTCGACCTGCAATCCAGGCCGCAAATGGGCGAGCGGGTCATCCGCCGCTTTCCGCTGGTCGAGCAGGCCGAGGAAATGGATTGCGGCGCAGCCTGCCTTGCGATGCTGTGCCGGCACTACGGCATTCAGATGACGCTCGGAAAACTGCGCGAACTGGCGAACGTGACCACCCAGGGGGCGACGCTGGAAAGTCTCGCCCGCGCCGGCGATACG
>NZ_DASZBA010000101.1:0-4840 GCF_035944575.1 Noviherbaspirillum sp. | reverse complement strand
TGTGCCCGCGACCCCCGGCACGTTCGCCTGTCCGCCGAGACGGCCTTCGGTACCCACTTCACGAGCCACCCGCGTCACCTCGGATGCAAAGGAGTTCAGCTGGTCCACCATGACGTTGATGGTGTTTTTCAGTTCCAGGATCTCGCCCTTGACGTCCACCGTGATCTTCTTCGACAGGTCGCCGTTCGCCACCGCCGTGGTTACGTCCGCGATATTTCGCACCTGCCCGGTCAGGTTGCCCGCCATCGAGTTGACCGAATCGGTCAAGTCCTTCCACGTACCCGCGACGCCTTTCACCTGCGCCTGGCCGCCCAGCTTGCCTTCGGTGCCGACCTCTCGCGCCACCCGCGTCACTTCCGACGCAAAGGAGGAGAGCTGGTCCACCATGACGTTGATCGTGTCCTTGAGCTGGAGAATCTCGCCTTTCACGTCCACCGTAATCTTCTTGGACAGATCGCCGTTTGCGACCGCCGTCGTCACTTCCGCGATGTTTCGAACCTGCCCCGTGAGGTTGGACGCCATGAAGTTTACATTGTCGGTCAAGTCCTTCCAGGTACCGCCCACGCCGGGCACGTACGCCTGACCGCCGAGGCGGCCTTCGGTACCCACCTCACGCGCAACCCGTGTCACCTCCGATGCGAAGGAGCGCAACTGGTCCACCATGGTGTTGATCGTGTCCTTGAGCTGCAAAATCTCGCCGCGCACGTCGACGGTGATTTTCTTGGACAAGTCGCCGTTCGCAACCGCCGTCGTCACGTCGGCGATGTTACGCACCTGCGATGTCAGGTTACCTGCCATCGAGTTGACCGAGTCGGTCAGGTCCTTCCACGTTCCGGCCACGCCCTTCACCTGCGCCTGCCCGCCCAGCTTGCCCTCGGTACCCACCTCCCGAGCCACCCGCGTCACTTCCGAAGCGAAGGACGAGAGCTGATCCACCATGGTGTTTGCTGTCGATGCCGATCGGAGAAATTGCCCTTTCAGCGGCCGGCCGTCGACTTCGAGGGACATCGTCTGCGACAGGTCGCCTTTCGCGACCGCGCCGATGACGCGTGCCATTTCGGTCGTCGGACGCACCAGGTCGTCGATCAGGGTATTGACCGACTTCACCATGGTCGCCCATCCGCCGGACACATTCGGAACCGATGCACGCTGGTTCAGGCGGCCTTCGCGGCCGACCACGCGGCTGACGTTGGTAATGCCTTCCGCCATCTGCTCATTGGTTTCAATGATGTCGTTGAGCGTATCGGCGATCTTGCCTGCCAATCCGGTCCAGTCCGACGGCATGCGCGCAGAAAAGTCGCCTTTTTTGAGCGCCTTCAATGTGGAAAGCAATACTTTGACGTCCAGGTCGTCATATGCCTGCGTTCTCATGTCCATGGGATGTTTCCTTCTGTGAATCTATCGGGGAGGGCGTTGGAGGCGGGCCAGATGCCCGCCAGGCCTGTCAGGCTTTGTGGAACAGCTGCTCCGCGAGAGTGAGAGCGGGCAGCGGCTTGCTGTAAAAATAGCCTTGGTGCTCGTCGCATCCAAGGTCGCGCAGAATATTCAACTGCTCCTGCGTCTCGACACCTTCCGCCACCACCCGCAGTGCTAGCGCGCGGGCCATGTTGACGATGGCGGCGACGATGGCGTTGTCGCCGAGATCCTTGCCGAGATCGCGGACAAAGGACTGATCGATCTTGAGGATATCGATCGGCAGCGCCTTCAATACCGACAGCGACGAATAGCCGGTGCCGAAATCGTCGATCGCGATGGTGATGCCGCTCTCGCTGATCTCGCGCAATACCGAACTGGCCTTGTCGAGATCGCGGATCAGCAGCGACTCGGTGATTTCGAGTTGCAGGCTGGATGGCGGTACGTCATGGTCGCGCAATGCGCGGTAGATCACGTCCGGCAGGTCGGCATAAATCTGCGGTATGGCGATGTTCACTGCGATCGGTACCGACGGATAGCCGCTGTCGGCGTCCTGCCAGCGCTTGGCCTGCGCGCAAGCGCTCGAAATGACCCATTCGCCGATTGGAATGACCTGGCCGGTTTCGGTCGCGGCCGGCATGAAGTCGCCGCCGGACAGCAGGCCAAGGCGTGGATGATGCCAGCGCAGCAAGGCTTCCACGCCGGCGATGCGGCCGGTGCGGGTGTCGACCTTCGGCTGGTAGTACAGCTCGAATTCATTATTTTCGAGCGCATGCTGCAGTTCATGTTCGAGCTGGCATCGCTCCAGCAGGCGGGCGTTGAGTTCCTCGTGGAAGAACTGCACGCTGCCGCGCCGCTCCTGCTTGGCATGGTACATCGCGAGGTCTGCGCTGCGCATCAGGGTATGCACCGTCGTGCCGTCCTGCGGGAAAAGACTGATGCCGATGCTGACCGATGTCTTGATGTGCTGCGATCCGATGATGAAGGGCTTGCTGTTGGCCTTGGCGACCTTCTTCGCTACTTCCGCCGCCGCGGTGTATGAAGGCAGAGCCTCCATCAGCACGACGAATTCATCGCCGCCGAGACGGGCAACCATGTCGGAGCCGCGCACCGCGCCGGTGATGCGCTCGGCCACCTGCAGGAGCAGCTCGTCACCAGCATCGTGGCCGAGCGTATCGTTGATCGCCTTGAAGCGGTCCATGTCCAGGAACAGCAGCGCCAGCTTTTCATTGTGCCGCGCTGCCTTGGCAATCGCATGTTCCAGCGATTCGGTCAGCGAGCGCCGGTTCAGCAAGCCGGTCAGGGGATCCTTTGTCGCGAGCGCATGGGCGCGTTCCTGCGCTTGCCGGCGTTCGATGATTTCCAGTTCGAGCGCGGCGTTGATGCGCTTGAGATCCTCCATCTGCTGTGCCTGCATGTCCCGATTGAGCATCGCCAGTTCGTCCTTCTGAAATTGGAGCTGCAGGTTTTTCTTCGCCAGCTCGATGAACACCGAGATCTTGCTGTGCAGTATCTGCGGAATGACCGGGCTGATCAGGTAATCCACCGCGCCATGCTGATATCCCTTCAGGCGGTTCATCTCGTCCGCATAGTGGGCGGTGATGAAAATGATGGGAACGAAAGCGGAGCGGGGATGGGTATGAATGATCTCCGCGGTTTCAAAGCCATCCATCCCCGGCATGCTGACATCGAGCAGGATGACAGCGAAGTTGTGGTCGAGGACCTCGCGCAACGCCTGCGCCCCGGAAGTCGCGGTGACGACTTCATAGTGTTCGGCTTCAGGCGCGCTGAGCAGCAGCGTCTTTAGAGCAAGCAGGCTGGCAGGATGGTCATTGACGAGGAGTACTTTTGGCTTCAACAATTCTTTTCTCTCATTCAAGGCGGGTAAAACGGCGAACTGTTTCCCTGACTTGTGCACCATGGCGTGACCTCGTCATATGCAATACCAAAGAGCGTATCGATCGTGGCATGCGTCGGCGACACAAAGCAGGGCAGAAAATACGCGGCAGCTGAGATGCTGCAACATGATCTCCTAGCGTCTGTTCGTCGTATTGCGTTTGCGCATTATTTCCGCACGCCATAACTAAATGCAGCGATTGACTTTAGAAGTGGGCACCCCCTCAACGTTCCCTGAATTCATCAAAAAAAATGCAGTGGTGGAAGAATTTATTGTGGTTAATACATCGAAAATTTCAGGCTGGAATGTAAAAGATTTCCGGTGTTAAATTTTTACGAGAATGCCCAAAAAAACAGCATGAATGGATTGTCGAAATGACAGGAGGGAATGACGTCCGAAAGGACAGAAAGATTGCAGAAATGTCATCGCCTGCAACGCCTGCGGGCAGGAAATATATTGGCAGGCGTATCAGACCGGCATGCGTGTCGGCCTGCCGGTCTTTCGCAATTGATCAAGCGAGATTGAAGCCGCTGTCCACCATGATGAGTTCGCCGGTCGTTTTCGCCGCTCCAGAGAGGAGCCATAGCGCGGTTTCCGCGACATCGGCAGGTTCGACGACATCATGCAGCGGCGCGCGATCCATGTAGATGGTGCGTCGCGCTTCGTACCGCTCGTCGCCCAACCCGGCTCGCAACCATTTTCCTTCGATGAAGCCGGGGCAGATGGCGTTCACGCGGATCTGCGGTCCGAGCGTCTTGGCCAGCGCGATGGTGAGGGTGTTGAGCGCGCCTTTTGATGCCGCATAAGCGATCGACGAACCTGCGCCCCGCACACCGGCGATCGATGAAATATTGACGATGGCACCCTTGCCGCCGGCCCGCAGCGCGGGTGCGCAGGCTCGCGCCATCTGGAACGGGCCGACGGTGTTTACCGCATAGATATCCTGAAAATCCTCCGCACTCAGGCCGTCGAGATCGGCAAAATCGACGAACTTGGTCGTTCCCGCATTGTTGATCAAGCCGTCGATTCGGCCCCAGCGATCCAGCACTTGCTGCGCCAAACGGCGGCAATCCGCATCCTTCGATACATCGGCCTGCAACGGCATCGTGTCGCCGCCGAGCTGCTTGCACTGCTCCGCGACGGCAAGCGCTTCATTCTCGCTGCGGCTGAAATTGACCACGACCCGAGCGCCGTTCGCCGCCAGTGTCGTTGCACATGCGGCGCCGATGCCGCTCGACGCGCCGGTGACGATTACTACCTTGTCCTTCATGTTCTGCATGGGATCTCCTGAATGTTCGGACTGGATTGCGTTTGCCGCCTGATTGGCGGATCGGCAGATTGTCCGTCAATTCCTCATTTATCGCAGCCGGCCTTCCAGGAGTGCGGTAGTGCGTCGCTGCCGGGACCGTCCTCTGACAGCCTGCTAGGGCTTCTTCGCAACAACTCAAAAAATTTTTGAATTTGTGCCTGCCGGACACACTGTTGCCAGGGGCTAACAGAGTATTATTATTTCCTCTCGTCAATTTCCTT
>NZ_DASZBA010000100.1:0-15498 GCF_035944575.1 Noviherbaspirillum sp. | reverse complement strand
CGGTGCGGACGATGATGTTGCCGAACTCCTCTTCGGACTGCAGCCGGCCCTGGGTATTGACGGTGAGCTGGAACTCGGCGTTCTTCGACGGCGCGGCGCCGATGACGCCGGCGGCGACCTGCACGTTCTGCTCGCGGATGGCCGCCACCACGTCGCCGGCGGTCATGTTGCGCGCCGCCACCTTCTGCGGATCGAGCCAGACGCGCATGGCGTAATCGCCGGCGCCGAACAGCAGGGTTTCACCCATGCCCGGAATACGCGCAAGCTGGTCCTTCACGTTCAGCACCGCGTAGTTGCGCAGGTAGACATCGTCATAGCGGCCATTGGGCGACGACAGGTGTACCACCATCGTCAGGTTGGGCGAGCTTTTCACGGTGGTGACGCCGATCTGCCGCACTTCCTCCGGCAGACGCGGCAGCGCACGCTGGACCCGGTTCTGCACCTGGGTCTCGGCCTGCTCGACATTGGTGCCGACCTTGAACGTCACGGTCAGCGCCAGCGCACCGTCGGAGGTCGCCTGCGAGGACATGTACAGCATGTTCTCGACGCCGTTGATCTGTTCCTCCAGCGGCGCGGCGACGGTTTCCGCAATCACCTTCGGATTGGCGCCGGGATACATGGCACGAACCACCACCGATGGCGGCACGACATCCGGGTATTCGGAAATGGGCAGCTTGAAAATCGCCAGCACGCCGGCGATAAAAATAATGATCGACAAAACGGCCGCGAAGATCGGACGGTCGACGAAGAATCTGGAAAAGTTCATGATCTACTTTCTTGGCGCAAGTCGCCTGACGCGTATTGCAGAAACGGACCGGTCCCCTCCCCTCTCAGGGGGAGGGTTGGGGTGGGGGTAGTGAGGCTGAGCTGCCGTATGCACTTGCTCTATCTCCCTACCCCCATCCCAACCTTCCCCCTGAGAGGGGGGGAAGGAGCCCGCAGTCTAGGTGCTGCGTGGGTATATCGCGGTGATCAGGATTTCCCAGGCGCAGGAGCAGCCTTCGCCCCACTCGCCTGCTGATCCATCGGCACCACCTCCGCCATCACCGGTGCCCCCGGCCTCACCCGCTGCAGGCCGTTCACGACAATCTTTTCGCCCGGCTTCAAGCCATCCCGCACCACCCGCATGCCGTCGACCAGCGGCCCCAACGTCACTGGCCGGTACTCGGCCTTGTTGTCGGCGCCGATCACGAAGACGAATTTCCGGTTCTGATCCGTACCCACCGCGCGGTCGCTGATCATCGCCGCGTTCGTCGCACCGCCGGTACCGTTGCCGCCCGCAAGCTGCACACGGGCGAAGAGACCCGGAGCAAGCTTGCCCTCCTCATTTTTGAACACCGCACGCATGCGCACGCTGCCGGTGGAAGCATCGACGCGGTTATCGACGAATTCCAGCTTGCCCTCGTGCGGGAAGCCGCTTTCATTCGCCAGCCCGATGCGCACCGTTACCGGCGTTCCCTTGCGCGCCATCGCGCCGACGCGCAGGTAGGAGTCCTCGTCACCGTCGAAGCTGGCGTAGATCGGGCTATCCGATACCACCGAGGTCAACACCACGCTGCCGTCGACGAGATTGCCGACGGTGACCTCCGCCTTGCTGACGCGCCCCTGGATCGGCGAATGCACCTTGGTAAAGCCGAGGTTCAATTTGGCAGCGTCATAGGCCGCCTGCGCCGCGCGGGCGGACGCGTCCAGTTCCTTGAAGGAGGCGGCCTTCTCTTCCGCTTCGCGCTGCGAGATCGCCTTGTCGGCGACCAGCTTTTCGGCGCGGGCGAGCTCCAGCTTGGCGAGGTCCGCCTTGGCCCGGGCCGCCAGCGCGGCGGCCTCGGTGCGGCTGGCCTCTGCCTGGTACGGACGCGGATCGATCACGAACAGCACGTCGCCCTTCCTGACTTCCGTGCCGGGCTTGAAATTGATGGAGGAAATGAAGCCGGATACCCGCGGCCGGATCTCCACTCGTTCCACCGCTTCCAGCCGCCCGGAAAACTCCTGCGTTTCGACGACCTGTTTTTCAATGACCGCAGCAGCAGTGATCGGCGGACCGCCCGCGGGCGGCGCTTCCTGTGCGGCGGGCTTGCTGCAGGCTGACAGCACCAATGCGACAGCGACGGACAGGATCGCTGCCGCCGGCGCCGTGGTGATTGCGTTCAACTTAAATGATGGTTTCATTTCGTTGTTTCCCATGAAGTAAAGGTTTGTTGGTTTTATTGATTCGAATCAGTCTGCAGCTGCCCATAAGGGGAAGGTCAAGGCTTTTCCGGCGTTGTGCCACGCGGACAGTCCAGCGCGGCAATGAATCCGGCGATCTCGCGCATCGCGCTTTCCTGGCGCGCGCAGTCGCATCGCGCATCCGGCTGCTCGATGGCAATCGGCGGCATGCGCCTCACCAGCGTCTTCACCCCGGCGGTGATCAGCTTGGCGCCGTATTGTTCGGCCTCGTCGCGCAATGGATCGTCGTCCGCCGAGAGGATCAGGGTCGGTGGCAACCCTTTCATCCGGCTCGACTGCAAGGGCGACGCATAGGGATGCACACGGTCGGCCGCGCGCGGCAGGTAATCGCGATAGCCCGCGGCGCAGGCGTCGGCGGCACGGGCGGCGCCCATGCCGGCGCTGCTGGTGCCGTCGGCGCTCCGCATCGAACAGCTCGTCAAGGCGGCATCAAGCATCGGCATGATGAGCAGTTGCGCGGCGACAGCGGGACCGCCCCGGTCGCGCGCCATCAGCGCGGACACCGCGGCGAGATTGCCGCCCGCCTCGACGCCCGCGGTAATCAGGCAGTCGCCATTCCAGTCCAGCTTGGCGCGGTGCCGCACAGCCCAGGACAGCACCGCATGCGCGTCTTCGGCCGCGGCCGGAAAGGGTTCCGCCTGCGCGGTGGTGTAGGCAACGGCGAGTACCTTGGACACCGTCCCCGCCGCCAGCACGCGCGCAAAGCCATCCGTCTCGTCCAGGTCCGAGGACAGGAAGCTGCCACAGGGGAAGAACACGATCAGCCGTGTTCTGACCGCCTTCGCCGCCGGCGTGTACAGCCGCGCCTCCAGCGGGCGCTCCGCACTGCCCACCGAAAATGTTTGTGACTTCACGTCCGCCACACTGCAATCGTCGCTTTTCATCGCATCCTCTGACCCCATCGTGGGCTGAACTATAACTTTGTTCTACAATGCGAATAAATAACAATACGGCGAATTAACTGTTCAGAAACCTGAACAATGACCGGTGAGGTGTTGCGATGGATAAATTGCAAGCGATGGAAGTCTTCGTGCAAGTAGTGGATGCAGGCAGCTTCACCCGGGCGGCAGATCAGATGCAGTTGCCGAAAGCCACGGTATCAACCCTGATCCGCAATCTGGAAATGGCGCTGTCCGTCAAGCTGCTCAATCGAACGACCCGGCACATCAGCGTGACCACCGACGGCGCCGCCTACTACGAACGCTGCCTGGCGATCCTCGCCGACGTGCGCGACGCCGAAGATGCCCTTTCCAAAACCCGCGCCAGTCCCAGCGGCCGGCTGCGCGTCGATGTCGCCACCGGCCTCGGCCGCCACCTGATCATTCCCGCCCTGCCCCAATTCTTCAAACGCTATCCCGACATCCAGCTCGAGATCGGCTGCAGCGACCGCCCGGTCGACCTGATCGAGGAAGGCGTCGATTGCGCAGTGCGCGGCGGAGTGCTTGCCGACTCCACCCTCATCGCCCGCCGCGTCGGCTCCCTGCATTTCATCACCTGCGCAGCGCCCTCCTACATCGCGCTCAACGGCCGCCCGGTCCATCCGCGCGACCTGCTGCAGCATCAATGCGTGAACTACTTCTCCGCCAAGACTGGCAAAATCTTCGAATGGGATTTTGCGATGGGCGATGAACGCCTCCAGCTGCGCATGCCCGGCCGGGTTGCGCTCAATGACTCCGACGCCTACGTCGCAGCTTGCCTGGCCGGCGTCGGCGTTGCGCAGCTACCGATCTCCGTCGTCTGTCCCTACCTGCAGTCAGGCCAGCTCGAATTGCTGCTCGAAGACTGGCAGGTGGACCCGCTGCCGCTGCATGTGGTGTATCCGCAGAACCGCCACCTGTCCGCCAAGGTCAGGGTCTTCGTCGAGTGGATCGCGGAGCTGTTCAGCGACCATCCGGCGCTGCAGATACCGGAGTGCCCGGCGATGAAGGCGGAGGCGGCGCGGAAGGAGGAAGAGGTCAAGGCGCCGCAGGTGCGCAGGAAGAAGGCGGCAATGGCGACCTGACGCGCGACGCCACACGGATTAGCTTTACACGCAGCGCAGCACCTCTTCCTATGCCTAATGCTAATCCGGCTTCCAAGTGCCTACTACACGTTGCACGCTACGCCGAGATGGTTGTGTATTTAAACAACTGACACATTTACCGCAACGATTGACGCCACAGTCGCCGTGCGGTCATTTGCATTCGTTAGCCCTGCTATCGTTTTCGCTGCTCGCGTGACGGGAGCTATGGACCAGGAATCAGGATGGCATTGTGCAGCGTGCGTTCACTCGGGTGATAAATCGTGACTTGCAGATGTGGTGTATGTGCTGCGGATTATTATTCAACGCCTTCAGATTCGGCGATCTTCTTCCAGTAAGCGCCTTTCTCCACATCGGCAGGTAAGTTTGGACCACCGGAAGAATAAAGAAACGCCAAATGCGGCGCGGCCTCGGCATCGCCATTATCCCAGGCACGTTCGAACCAATACGCCGCAGATCCGAAATCCTGCTCAATACCCTTACCCTGTGTGAATAATGCAGCGACATTGAACATTGCATCCCCCAGACCGTCCTCAGCAGCTGAGAGATAGAGTTGGAACGCACGCTCCATATCCTGTTCGATGATGTCGCCATGCTCGTACAGGTTCGCCAAGTAGTTTTTGGCCTCAGGCAGGATGTTGGCTGCCGAATACAACAGGGGAAGCGCCCGATCATGATCGGGCGGGCTGCCGTTGATCCCATCAAAGTAAAGCAGGCTTTGCAGGTAGCTCGCCCATACATGACCATCTTCTATGGCAAGCCTGTACCACCGCGACGCAGCCTCCTCATCTTCCACACATCCACGACCCAGATAGCAGGAGCGTCCGAGGTTATAGGCGGCATCACTGTTTCCCAGCCGCGCAGCTTGTTCAAACAACTGATTCGCTTTGGGCAGGTCCTGATCGACGCCATATCCGTAAAGATACAAAAGGCCCAAGTTCAGATAAGCATCGGGATAGCCGGCCGCCGCTGCACGCTCATACCAGACCGCAGCAGATGCATCGTCTTCCTGTGCCGTTCCCCACCCCTCGTCATAGCATAAGGCTGTATTGAACATTGCCTTGGGATGTCCTTGCTCGGCTGCTTTTAAATACCAGGATAGTGCGCGCTGAAGGTCCGCTTCGATGCCGACACCATGCTGATACATCCAACCAATCCCGTTCTGACAGGCGGCATGCCTTTCCTGAGCTGCAGTCATCCATATCGACATCGCCTGTTCGGGAAAGCCGTTATCGAGGAAGGATTTTCCTTTCAAGTAAGGCCCTGTCTCCCATTGTTCAAAACCAGCTTCAGGAAGTGCTTGTGTTGATAAGCCTTGCATTTGTTCTCCTTATGTTGTGCAAGCGGCGATGTGTGGCGTTTATTTTCTGTGGCAACACTACGAAGGCGTTTCTAAATAGATTTCAGAAATGGCACTAAACACCTGCAACAAAAGCATCTACTTGCTCCACGTGCAGCCTTACACCCGCTGTGCAAGGTGCCGCTTTAGCCGAGCTAGCTGCCAAAGAATCTCCCACTTAAGTCGTCATCCGAATCCCATTCTGTTATTTCAAGGTCCGGATGATTCTTCTTAATTCTTCTGACAAATGACATGAGCTCGTGCAAAGCTTCACTCTCACCACCGTTTATCGTTACACCTAGAGCCGAGTCCATTTTCCAAACCATAATTTCAGACCAATCAGAATTGGGTACTCGACCCAAATGATAGGTTCCGTACCGTTCATCCTTCTTCCAAAAAGTCTCGAAGTATCTAAAGTCATCAAGAGAAAGAATTGAATCAATCCCTTGAGGGACGGTTATTTTGTATTCGGTTCCCATAAATGACTGCTATCCTCTTTGCTTTCAGATTTGATGTTTTGAACGCTCCGGCCATTTAGAAGCAATTTTTTTGATGTCTCGCTTTACAAAAATATCCCGCATTAATTCTGGTCCGGTGTACCTGATCGGATCCTGCACGATGTATTTAAAAGTACGCAGCCGTACAGCGATACCGCTTGCTGAAGAGGCGTACCTGTTCATCCTTACCATTTTTAGCTCCATCTTGCCTTCCTTCGACCTAACAATGAAGCTACTCCACTTTCAGTAAATTTCCTGTATCTTCACAAAGTGACAATGCAACTCCTGCCTTGCCTATACGCTGATAAATCTTTTCATCGATAATCACTTCGTATTCAAAAAGTTGAGTAGAAAGCAGTTCTGGCGCAATACCGTATTCTCCGTGGTTAAGCAATTCGATTAGGTTAACGATGTCATCATCGGTCAAAAAACTTTTAATTCATCAATTAACCGTTCGAGGTCAGTTTTGATGATTAAAGAATTCATTGATGGACACCCTCTTTTTAGCTTTCCAGAGGCGAAGTCCTTTCTTTTGAAGAGGAAATAACTTTTACGAAACGCCCTTGCCAGAGAAATCACTTTATCATCTTCATGCTCAGTTACCTCGCAATCTTTCCCAGCAAGTGGGTCTTTAGAAGAGCAATATAAAGCGTAAATCCGTGTCGAA
The DNA here is from genome assembly GCF_035944575.1 of Noviherbaspirillum sp. GTDB lineage: Bacteria > Pseudomonadota > Gammaproteobacteria > Burkholderiales > Burkholderiaceae_D > Noviherbaspirillum. Next base: position 8,749 of record NZ_DASZBA010000100.1, on the reverse strand, counting down.
ATTTCCAGAAGTAACTTTCGCTCGTTTTCTTTAAAAATCTTCACATCGTAAGCCTAAAAGTTTCCACTATGTGAATCTTTCAGCTAAACATGGCCTAGCTTCACATAAGCGAATACGGCAGAGTTGCGCAGAACTTCGAGAACAGAGTCGACATCTGGCTCTCTTAAATGAATCATGTATTCGTGGCGCATGAATAACAATCGCCCTCAATTAAGCTCCTTCGTCCTAGGCCCTTAGAGTTTGTGACATTGCCTGTTCGACCCAAGACAATAGCAATGCTGCACAATCCGACTCAATACCGACATGCGATGGTGAGTATGAGCGGCAAGCATCATCGTTTCGGGAGCCAAGTAGAAACGACTTGAATGAAGTCTTCTAAGCCAATGCTAATAGGCTCATCCTCTTCATCCCACAAACTTTCTATAAATACGCCTGAAGGTAAAAATCGCACGTTGAATGCGTTACCTGTTAATTCGAGCTCTGGGTGATGGCCTGATTGCACATTTTTGGCATGTCCTAAATACGCGTCTCGGACCGAAAGAGTTTGTACGTCACTTTTTAGAAATTCATTTATGCTGCTCATTCTCCAAACCTCTTTTCTACATTTTTGGATACGCAGTGTTGATGTTTCCTGTGTTATCCAGATACCCTTCAATTTCTACACCACCACATGATATTCCCTTGAATTTTTGCCGTTGACGTTGCCCTTGTTCAAAGCATGCTGGTAAGCGGATCGGATTTCATCGAGAGTTTTCGCTCGTGACCACGAATCTGCAAACATCGTCGAAGTTTTAGTTTGATAAATGCCTGTTGCAGGATTCAACACGCCAACATTTGCTTGGTACACGCCTTGTGCGTTTGAAGGGCTACGCTGAGTCATGATTGCGCTGTCTCCATGGCCAATAGAGCCTTGGTGATGGAAACCGGTAGGCCGGCCTCTCCGATTGGTTTCACCATGGAAGAGATGCTTGAGATTAATCTTTGGAGAACATGGTGCTAAGCCAAACGGGTCGATCCAATTGATTGGGTTCGAATTGTATTTGTATAAGTTTTCTCCACCAGCTAACCCAGCTGGATCTTTTGAAATATATCGACCGACATCAGGATCGAAATATCTGAATCGATTGTAGTGTAGTCCGGTTTCCTCATCCTCATACTGCCCTTGAAGAACGGTTCATCGGTACTTTTTAACCCATTGAAGCAATGCATTTGCGATTTCTTCTGCTTCATCGAACGTAAGCTCGACAGGATCGCCATATTTAGTAACCGCCTTGATATGTATTGATGCCTCGTCTTCAACCCACATACGAAACTCGTCATTTTCATATATTTCATCGTTCATTTTTTCTCCTTTAGGGACAAGATGAATCAATCGGAATGTGGGGATTTCCATTGCGATCTTTCACTTTGGTTTTTCCGTCGCTTTCATAAACATGCACATGAGGTGCAGCGGCCTGTGAATCGTTATAAGGCAATCCAGTTTGCTTATCAATGTGGCCTTGGTCAATCCGCATGCGTTCCTTTCCAGTAACAGGATCAGTCCATTTGTCCGGCTTTACTGGATGTGGTGCTAGTCCTTTTTGTTGAGCAAGTGTTCTAATTTGAGGGCGAGTCTTCCCTTCAACATCCGCCGCGGTAATTTTCGGGCTAAGCGGACAACTCACCGTGCGGCCTTTGCTTGAAACCTGTTGCTGGTTTCGTTGTGCGAATAGATTTTTCGATAGGCCCAACGGATCAATCCATGCGGTGCTATTCAGTGCATAAACGTAGAGGTTCTCCCCACCCGCCAACCCAATCGGGTCCTGCGTCAGATACCGTGCCGTATCCGGATCGTAGTACCTGAAGCGGTTGTAATGCAGTCCCGTTTCCTCATCAAAATACTGGCCCTGAAACCGTAACGGCTGCTGCACCTTTTCCCTATCAAGCGCATGCACCCGCCCCCATGCCTTGTACTTCGCCAGCCACACCACCTTGCCATCCTCGCTCAACACTTCCTGCGGCGTGCCAAGGTGGTCGGTATGGATGTAGTAGATCCGATCCCCCTGAGCCTCCTCTTCCAATCGCTTGAACGTCTGTTGCCGCTCCTGGTGCTTGCGCTCTTCAATCGACTTTATGGCTAGCTCATACGCCTTCGCATCCGTCACCTTCAGCCACTTCAGGTTCTCTGCTTCCCTCTCCTGCGCCGCTGCTTGCTGTTCCTCCTCCGCCTGCTTCTTTTGTACTTCCTTCGCATCATAAACGCTGTCTGGCGTATCGCTATGCACCTGCGCCAGCGGCACGAATGTCTCCGGCTCGTACAGGTACGTGATCGTATCGTCCTGCTTGACTTCTTGGATCAGCGTGTCGCCATCCCAGACGAAGAAAGTGATGTCTTCCCGTACCGCTTCCATGCGCCCTGTGCCGCTATAGGTGCCGGTGGCTAGCGCTTGCTGCAGCGTCCTGACGATCTTGGCGGTGCGCCTGCCGAAGGCATCGTATTTGTATTCGGCTTCGATGGTTGCATCCAGTCCCGGTCTGAGTGCTTTCACCAGCCGGTTTTCGGCATCGTAGTGCAGGTTCAACGAGTACGGCTGTTCATCCTTTGCGCCCTTGACGACCTTGCGGATGACGTTGCCTTCGGCATCGTAGTCGAAGGCCGTGTTCAGATACGACTTGAGCAGGTTGTGCGTCACCGGCGCGAGCTTTGGCCTTGTCGCATTGAGCGGCTGCTCTGTCAGGTGATCCAGGCCCTGTTCCCAGCTGTCATGGTCCTTACCTGCCTTGTTGACCGGCGCGGCTGCTTTCTGTGGCGTGCCATCGATGAGATTGCCGGCCGGGTCGAACTGGAAGGTTTCGACCAGGTTCGGCTGTGCTGCCTTCAGCAGTTGGCCGACCGGGTCATAGTCGTACGATAGCGTGCCGCGTGTCTGATCCTGGATGCGCGTGAGGTTGCCCACGGCGTCGTAGACATGACTTCGCGCAGCCAGCATTTCGTGGTTCAGTCCACTCAGCTTCAGGCCGGTCAATCGCGACAGCGGGTCGTAGCTCCTGCTTTGCGTCATGCGCTGCTGTGGCACTGCGCTTTTGCCGAGCTGCCTCACTTTCTCGCGGTGCAGGTCGTCGCGCTCGATGTCGACGATGGGGTTGCCGTTCCACAGCGTGCCGATCCAGTACCCGCTGCCGTAGCGCTGCGTGCCCACTTTGCGACCATTGGGCAGCGTCGTCTGTATGCGGTTGCCGAGTTCATCGACTTCGTGCTTCAGGGTAAAGACCCGTTCCAGCAATTGCCCGCCTTGCCTCACCTTCACCCGCTGCGTCTCGCCGATGAGGTTGCCGGCGTCGTCGTATTCATAGCTCACGTCGCCATCCTTGCCGCTGGCCCATAGCAGTCTGCCGAGCACATCGTATTGATAGCGGGTGGTATGCGTCACCGGTCCGCGGCCGGTCGGCTGGTGCACAGTCTTTTGCAGCAGGCAGCCGCTGTCGTCGCGCAGGTAGTCGGTGCGGATGTTGCCGCGGCGGCTGCCGATGAGCCGGCCGCCGCTGTCGTAATCGTAATTTGTCGTCTTGCCGTCAAAGCCGGTTTCGGCGCTCAGCCGGCCGGCATGGTCGTACTCGAAGTCATATGCTTCGCCGTTCTGGTTGATGAGTTGGATCAGTTGCAGGTTGGCGTTGTAGCGGTAGGCCAGACTGTTGCCGTTAGCGTCGCGCCGGTGGGTAAGTTGTCCATGGCCGTTGTAGCCATAGCGGGTGACGGCACCGTTGGCATCGATGGCGGCGGTGAGGTTGTCCAGCGCGTCGTGGTGCAGGGTGTCGCTGCTGCCGTCGGGGCGGGTGAGGCGCGTGACGAGGCCCAGGCGGTCGGTGTCGTAACGGGTGATGTTCCTGGCCGCATCGGTGCTGGCGATGAGGTGGCCGAGCGGGTTGTAGCTGAAACGGGTGGTCTTGCCGCTGCAGTCGGTATGGGAAACAAGCTGGCCGAGTTCGTTGTAGGACAGCGTCTTGCTGCCGCCCTTGGCATCAATGACGCCGATGAGCTGGCCAAGGCTGTCGTACTGGTAGGCGGTGCTGCGCCCGGCCGGATCGGTTTGCTTGATGAGGTTGCCGCGCACATCGTATTGGCGCTGCCAAATCTTGCCGGCCGGGTCGATGATGTTGACCGGGTTGCCGGCGGCATCGTATTCGTAACGCGTGGTGGCACCGGCCGGGTCGATGACCGCGAGCATGTTGCCGCGCGCGTCGTAGCGGTAGCGGGTAGTGCGGCCTTCCGGGTCGATGTCCTTGATGAGGTTGCCATCCTTGTCCCAGACGCGCTGGAACCAGGGATGCGAGCCGTCGGGGGCGAAGGTTTCGACGCCGGTGATGAGGTTGAGGTGGTTGTAGGTGTAGACGGCCTTGTTGCCGGCGGCGTCGGTGACGACCGTTTCGTTGAAGGCGGGATTGTAATCCAGACGGGTGTCCTGGCTGCCGTCATCGGCAACGGTGCGGATGCAGCGGGTAGGAAACGGCGCCCAGTCGGGATCGGCGTGCCAGCTCAGTTGATAGCCGAAGCCGTTGTAGTCGGTAAAGCGCGTCAGCAGGTGCGATGCGTAGGCATAGGCACGGCTGTGGTTTTCGGCATCAGTTTGCCCGACGAGGTCCAGGCCAGCGTCGGGGCCGAGAGGGGTGCCTTGTTCGTCGCAGGCGGGCGCGTAGCGGTAGCGCACGTGGGTGTGGCGGCTGTCATCGGGCAGCAGCTGGTCGATGTGGCCGATCTGGCGGCCGAGCTGGGCGAGATAGGCATCCGGCCGCTGCGCCGCTGCGCCGCCGATGTCGGCGATGCCGGCTTGTTCATGGGCAGCATGCAATGCAGCCAGGTCCGATATCGCCTTGTTCGCAGCCGGGCTGCCGGCGGCGAAGTGCTCGCTGTCGGCAGCCCGGCATTCCAGCCATAGCCCGTTGCCGTCGGTGATCATCAGCAATGCATCGGGCGAAAGACGCGCTGCTGCCGGATGTTGCGCGAAGCGGCTGCGCGCTTCCTGCAGCGACAACATGTGCAGCGCCGGGCCGGCCGGCGTGTGGATGGCACACAGCGCATAACGGACGTTGCCCCGGGCATCCTGCAGCGGTGCCTGGCCGCTGCGGAATTCATCGCGGCGGCCGCTGCGGTAGGTGATGCTGATGCGGCTGGCGCTGTCGCGTTTGACCTCGAAGGATTCGAACGGATAGTCGTAGGCCTCGCCGATGACCAGGAGCGGCAAGTGTACATTGCGCCCGGTGGGGTCGTGATAGATGAAGCCGTCGGGTGCCTGGGTGATGGACGTGGTGTAGGGCGAGGTCCAGCGCGCGCCGAGCGTGCCGGTGTCATAGGGGGCATGGGAAGAGCGGTAGCAGCGGGTCCAGGCAACCGGGACCAGGCCGGGAACCGCGAAGTCGGTCTGGTACAGCACTTCTTCGCCGGTAGCGATGTCGACCGGTTTGCCGACCTTGTTTGATCCGCTCGGAGCCGTCTTGCCGCCTGGCGCGATGTTGCCCGGCACGGTGTTCTTCGGGCAGCATTCCGGGCTGGCGGTAGCGGCCGTGGGCGGATTGAGATTGGCTTTGCCGGTGAAGGTTGGGTTCTGCACCTTGTGATTGATGTTGTCCTTTCCGGTGCTGGCGTTGTGGAATTTACGCTCGTGACCGTTCTCCGACGTTCGCTCGATCGACTTTGCGGCGGTGACATTCGCCTTGCCTTTGGCCGGCGTTGCCGCGACCGACGGCACCGAAGCCTTGCCGTATTTCGGCCGATGCAGGCGCACGAAGTGCTGGATGAGCGACTTCAGTCCTTCGAATTCGCTGTTGCCGGTCAACAGCGCTTCGCGGATTGCCTTCGGTCCGGCAGCCTTGGTAGTCTCCAGCAGGTTGTTGAAACGGCCGGTGGCGGTGCTGCCCTTGTCGTCGAACTGCTTGTAGACATTGTCGAGTAGCCAGATGCCGGGATGTTTTGCCACCACCTGCACCGCCTTCTGCGCGCCGCCGATGACCTGCACATAGCCGCCGTTGACCTTGTCGACCCAGCCGGCGATCTCGCTGTTAGCGATGACTTCCAGTTCCTCCATGACCTTGCCCATGGCCATGGCCACGAGATGCTGTTCGAGCAGATTGGCGGCGACCTTCGGGTCGAACACCATGCGCATGGCGGTCTTCAGTCCCATCGATGCGGTCTTCACCGGCGGCATCGGCAACAGGCCGATCACATCGAGCGCGGTGTCGAGCCAGTTGGGGAAGACTTCATAACCCATTTTCCTGCGGCCTTCGTCGAAGCTGGCCAGGGTGCGGACATCGTGGACGATGTCGTACAGACTGAAGACGATGTTCAGGCCAGGGACACTGGCGGCGAAGGTCTTCAGGGTCTCCGGCGAGACGGTGTCGATACGCACCATCTGGCGTATCCAGCCGGCGAGCATGTGGTAGGTGTCGCCGGTGACACGCTTGCTCAGCGCCGGATCGGTGAGCTGCAGGTTGTCTATCGAATACAGCCGCAGCTTGGAGTCGGGCACGTTCTTTTCAGAGGAGGCGCTTGCTTGAACCTGCTGCGACGAGGTAGGGGCGGATGTTGCCATGACTTTTTGTTTTTAGCGGGGACGGTGAATCGAGTGTGGCTGAGGGCAGATGCAATGACCGCGGAATCGCAAACGTTGGTGCGAACCGGTGTGCATCACGTGGGTTTGTCTTTGCGCAACGCGGATGCAATCGGTATCGAAGCCGCTTTTTCTACCGCCTGATTTGCTTCAGCGTTAGTGGCGGTTTTGGCGAGATCGGCACCGGATTTCACATTTGCCGCAACACCCATAGCGCCCATGGCACCGGCTATTTGCCCGCTCAGACCGGCTGCTTGCGCGGCCTTGTCGGCAAGTGCCGACGGATCGGCCGTCGCCATGATGCTCTTGGCATGCTGAGTGGCCTTGCCTATCAAACCTGCCGCTTGGCCGGCCAGCCCGGCTGCATTTTTCGCAATGCCGCCGGCAGGCAAGGTGCTGGAGATGGCTTGTGCGCCGCTTGGCTCGAACGTCTTGAGATCGCTGGCATCGAAGTCCGGCAGTGACGCTTCCCAGTCGGGTTTATGCTCGAATCTGCGCGGATCGACGGCATATTCCACTGCGGCGGCGCCTTTGGGGATGCCCGCCAGCACCGCCTTGCCGGCGCCGTCGAGCACACCGGCGCGCACCTCCCCGCCAGCTAGTGTTACCTTGTACTTCGCGCCTTTTACCGGTTCGCCGTTTTCATACAGGTGCTCGAGAACCATGTCACCCTTCTTCATCGGCACCGCCGGCAGCGCGCCGCTGTAACTGCCGCCCGCCGGGCTGGTCAGATGCTTGATCGAACCATGAATGTTCACCGGGCCCGGCGCCTTGATGTCGATGGTGCCGCCGCTCATCCTGATCTGGCAGCCGCCGGCGGTGAGCGTCAGGCTGTTGGGCGTGCCGATGTTGATGTTGGCGGCGATCGACGCGATGCGGACGTCCTTTCTCGCGGTGATCTCGATGTTGTCGTCCTGCGCCTGGATCTGCACCTTGCCCTTGCCGGCAAAGAGCTTGATGCCCGCAGTGGCCACGAACACGCTCCACGACTCCCTGATGGCCATCGCCAGCCGCTTGCCAATGGCGACATTGGTGTCCTTCTGGCTCGAGATGTGGATGTTCTCGCCGGCGGTGATCTGCTGCGTCTTCGGCGTGGCACTGAGGATGCCGGCCGGACTGGAAAACGCCATCACCGGCTCCTCATACCCGGCCACTTCCGCCTTCTGCCCGGTGCCGCCGCTTTGGCTGTAGGTCTTTTCCGCCACCTGCAGCAAGCGCTGCGCTTCTTCGTTGACTTCCAGCATGTCGGCATGGTGGTCCTTCGCCGCATCCGACAACACCGTCGACAGCTCCAGCGCCCCCTTGAGCTGGGTCGTCAGTTCCTTGCTGTCGAGGTGCGTGCTGCGGGCGTTTTCCCGTACATCGGTGCTGACCAACAAACCCTTGCCGGCCCGTATCGCGCCATAGTCGTCGCTGCGCAGCTCGAAGCCTTCGCCCCGTGGCTCGCCCTTGCCGCCCACCCGGGGATGCACCAGGAAACCCTGATTGAGCGCGCTGTTGGCATGGTCTGTTGCCACCCGGATGCGCTGCTCGGCGGTGGAGTCGTCCCAGACGATCTCGTTGTGGCCGCTGCCCTTGACCATCTTGCTCTTGATGCCGGACAGGGTTTTGTTGCCGGGCAGGTTGCCGGCATCGCTGAAGGTGGCGGGGCGGTGGGTGCCGTTGTAGACACTGGCGGTGACGATGGGGCGGTCGATGTCGCCGTTGATGTACTGGATCAGCACCTCGTCGCCGACGCGGGGGATCCAGACATGGCCATACTCGGTGCCGCTCCAGGACTGGGCTACCCGTATCCATGGGGAATCACGGTCGGAGTCGGTGGCGCCGGCGCCTTCGGCGTGCTGGTGGTCCTGCAGGCGGGTGAAGCCCATGCGCACCCTGATGCGGCCGAGGGCATCGGTGTGGATTTCCTCGCCGGGCGGGCCGACGACGATGGCGGTCATCAGCGATGGGGCGACTGGTTTGGCGTGTTCGGTATGGCTGTAGGCGGGGATGATGGGAATGCCCTTGCGCACGGCGTCGAAACGGGTGCGGTAGACCGGCTCGCTCAGGGGCTTTTCGGCTGATGCCGCTCCCAGCGTATCGATATCCGCGCCGGTTACAGGCTGCAGCAAAGGCCTGGCCGCTTCACTCAGGTCCGCAGGCAGGTTGTTTCTTGCGTACAGACT
>NZ_DASZBA010000099.1:0-11805 GCF_035944575.1 Noviherbaspirillum sp. | reverse complement strand
ATCCCGTGGCTATGGGCGGCATCCACCAGCGCCTTGAGCTGGTCGGGCGTGCCGTAGGCAGTGTCCGGCGCATACGGCAGAACGCCGTCGTATCCCCAGTTTCGCGCCCCGGGAAAATCGGCTATCGGCATGAGCTCAATGGCGGTGATGCCCAGCTCGGCCAAGGCCGGAAGCTGCTGCATCACGCCTTCAAATCCGCCGAGGGCGCCGACATGCAACTCGTAGATGACGGTCTCTTCCCACAGGCGGCCGGTCCAGTCGCTGTTATTCCACTGATAGGACTGCGGATCGCAGACGATACTGGCATCGTGGATGTCGCCGTCCTGCCAGCGGGACGCAGGATCGGGCACCGCAAGATCCTCACTGACACGATAGCGGTAACGCGAGCCGGCACCGCAGTCGGCATGGGCTTCGAACCAGCCGTTGGCGAGGCGCTCCATCGGGATGGGTTGCATGCCGTCGATCTCGACGCTGACTGCTTCCTTGCTTGGCGCCCAGAGGCGGAAGCGTGTGCGGTTGGGCGCAACCAGCTGTGCGCCGAAGGAGTAGGTAGGGTTCATTGTGTTGACTTTCATTTGTAGGGCGCTTAATGCGTTTCTGAACGCCGGCGCATAACGAAATTCTCTTTAAGCCTTGTAAAGTTCCTTCCCCCTGACAGGAGGAAGGCGTCGTTTCTTTCATCTTTGAAATCCGTACATCTTTTTAGAAGACTGCATCCCCTGCCACCAGCACCATCGCGCTATGCGCGCGGACACCGACGCTGTTCCCCGCGACCGCGCGTTCCTCCTCCGCGGCGTCCAGCAGCACGCGCCAATGCATTGTGGGCGGCGGCAGCACGAACACCCGGTCTTCCGAATACGCATTCAGCAACAGCAGCGACACCGACAGCAATCCGCTCTGCTGGTCTTCGGCAACGCGCCGCAGCGCCAGCAGGCGTCCTTCCGCGAAATGCCATCGGTCCGGGGTCATTTCCGCGCCGGTCTCATCGAACCAGCTGATATCCGCGATCCCGTGCAGGGTGCGCGAATTCGCTGCCAGAAAACGGGTGCTTTGCAGGGTCGGCAGGGACATCCTGGCCGCGATGCAGCGGCGGGTGAAGTCCATTAGCGCCCTGCCCGCATCGGTGTCGGCAATGCTCCAGTCGAACCAGGAAATCTCCGAATCCTGGCAATAAGGATTGTTATTGCCTTTTTGCGTGCGCCCGAACTCATCGCCGCCCAGCAGCATCGGCGTTCCGTTCGAGAACATCAGTGTCATCAGCATCGCGCGTTTCACCCGTTCCCGGATGGCGAGAATCGACGGGTCATCGGTCGGTCCTTCCCGGCCCCAATTGCTGCTCCGGTTCTCGTTGCTGCCGTCGCGGTTGTCTTCGCCGTTGGCAAGATTGTGTTTGCGCTCATAGCTCACCAGGTCTTCCAGCGTGAATCCGTCATGCGCGGTGATGAAATTGACCGATGCCCAGGCGCGCCGCCGGTGACGGTTGAACAGGTCGGCGGAACCCAAAAGGCGGCTGGCGATCGCGCCGCGCAGGCCGGCATCGCCGCGCCAGAAGCCGCGCACATCGTCGCGGAAACGGTCATTCCACTCGGCCATACCTGCCGGATGATTGCCCACCTGGTAGCCGCCGGGGCCGATATCCCACGGCTCGGCGATCAGCTTTACGCGCGCCAGTACAGGATCCTGCAGCAGCGCATCGAAGAAGCCGGCGCCCGGATCGTAGCCTTGCCGCTCGCGCCCAAGCGTCGAGGAAAGATCAAAACGAAAACCGTCGACGTGGAATTCCTGAACCCAATACCGCAGGGAGTCCATCACCATCTGGATCACGCGCGGATGAGTCATGTTCAGGGTGTTGCCGCAACCGGTGTCATTGATATGGCGGCGCGGATCGCCTTCCTGCAAGCGGTAATAGCTGGCATTGTCGAGGCCGCGAAACGACAGGGTCGGCCCGAGTTCCCCTTCTTCGCAGGTATGGTTGTAGACCACGTCGAGAATGACCTCGATGCCCGCCGCATGCAGGCGTCGGACCGCGTCGCGCATCTCGTCCGGCGAACCGCTGGACAGATAACGGGGTTCGGGCGCGAAAAACGACAAGGTGTTGTATCCCCAGTAATTCGTAAGACCCGCATTGAGCAGGCGTCGGTCCTGCAGGAATGCATGGACCGGCAGCAGTTCGACAGCCGTCACGCCGAGGCGAAGCAGATGGTCGATCACGAACGGATCGGCCAGTCCGGCAAAGGTTCCGCGCTCCCGATGTGCAATACGCTGGGCAAGCTTCGTCATGCCGCGCACATGGGTCTCGTAGATCACTGTCTTGTGCCAGGGAACTGCCGGTGACACATCGCCATGCCAGTTGTAACCCGGGTCGCCGACCACCGCTTTCGGCATCGATGGCGCGCTGTCGCGGTGGTCGAACGACAGATCGGCACGGGGTGACTGGTAGCGGTAGCCGTACAGGCTGTCGGTCCAGCGCACGTGGCCGTGAAGCTGCCGCGCATAGGGATCGAGCAGCAGTTTGTTGGGGTTGAACCGGTGCCCCTGCTCCGGTTTGTAAGGACCATAGGCGCGGTAGCCGTACAGCGCCCCCGGGAAAACGCCGGGAAGATAGCCGTGCCATATCTCGTCGGTACATTCCGGCAACGGGCAACGAGCGATTTCGTGTCGTCCGGCGGCATCGAAGAAGCACAGCTCGATGGCGGTCGCATGAGCGGAAAAAACGGCGAAGTTGGTGCCTTCGCCGTCATGGGTGGCGCCGAGTGGATAGGGTGACCCCGCCTGTACTCGTGGTAAGGGTAGCCGTATCGCCGCCATGCTCAGTGCGCCGCCGGTGCGGGTTTCAGCACCAGCGCCGACAGGGGCGGCAGCCGCAGCACCAGTGACTGCGGCATGCCATGCGCCGGCGATGCTTCCGCGCGAAGCCCTTCAGCGTTGCCGATGGCCGCGCCCGTACCGCCGTACACGGCGGCGTCGGTGTTCAGGATCTCGCGCCAGGCCGAACCCACCGGCACGCCGATCCGGTAATTTTCCCGCGCCACCGGCGTCATGTTCAGGATCACCAGCAACGGCGGATCGCTGGCGTCGCCGCGTCGCAGGTAGGCGTACACGCTGTTCGCGCTGTCATCGCCGATCACCCAGCTGAATCCCTCGTTTGACGCATCCTTCCTGTGCAGGGAGGGTTCGCCCGCATAGATCCGGTTGAGGTCGCGCACCAGACGCTGAACGCCGCGGTGCGCGGGAATGTCGAGCAGGCTCCAGTCCGGCGAGCCATCATGATTCCATTCAGTGGGCTGGGCGATTTCGCAGCCCATGAAAAGCAGCTTCTTGCCGGGATGGGTCCACATGAAGCCGAGGTAGGTGCGCAGGTTGGCGAGGCGTTGAAACATATCCCCGCCAGGCATCTTGTTCAGCAGCGATCCCTTGCCATGCACCACTTCGTCGTGCGAGATCGGCAGCATGAACCGCTCGGAATAGGCGTACACCAGGCCGAAGGTCATCTCATGGTGATGATGGGTACGATAGAGCGGGTCCTGCTGCATGTAGTGCAACGTATCGTGCATCCAGCCCATGTTCCATTTGTAATGGAAGCCCAGGCCGCCTTCCTCGACCGGCGCAGACACGCCCGGCCAGGCGGTGGACTCTTCGGCGATCATGATCGCGCCGGGGCAGCGTTCTGCAATCACCTGATTCAGCTGCTTCAGGAAAGCAACCGCCTCCAGGTTTTCGCGCCCGCCGTGAATATTCGGCACCCATTCGCCTTCCTTGCGGCTGTAGTCGCGGTACAGCATCGACGCCACCGCATCCACCCGCAAGCCGTCGACATGGTAATGCTCCAGCCATTCGAGCGCGCTCGCGATCAGGAAGCCGCAGACCTCGTTACGGCCGAGGTTGTAGATCAGCGTGTTCCAGTCCTGGTGAAAGCCCTCGCGCGGATCCTGGTGTTCGTAAAGCGCCGTGCCGTCAAACTGCGCCAGGCCGTGGGCGTCCGACGGAAAATGTGCCGGCACCCAATCGAGGATCACACCGAGTCCCGCTGCGTGGCAGCGGTCGACGAAGGATGCGAACGCCGACGGCGTACCGAAGCGGGCGCTCGGCGCGAACAGACCGAGCGGCTGGTAACCCCAGGAGCCGCCGAACGGGTGTTCCATGATGGGAAGAAATTCGACATGGGTAAAGCCCATGCCGACCGCATAGGGGATCAGCCGGTCGCCCAGTTCGTGCCAGTTCAGGCTGCGCCCGTCCTCTTCCAGCACGCGCAGCCATGAACCGGCGTGCACCTCGTAGACCGACAGCGGCGCGTCGGGCCGATGCCGTGATGCGCGGCTTTTCATCCAGCCATCGTCGGTCCACTGGAAAGGCGCGTCAGACGCCACCACCGATACCGTCGACGGCGGCGCTTCAGTGGCGCGGGCCACCGGATCGGCCTTCAGCGGCAGGACATTTCCGCCCGGCGCCACGATCTCGTACTGGTAGCGCGCACCGCTGCGCAGTCTCGGAATGAACAGCTCCCAGATCCCGCCCTCGATGCGTCGCCGCATCGGATGGCGCCTGCCGTCCCACAGATTGAAGTCGCCGACCACCGATACGCGCTGGGCATTCGGCGCCCATACCGCGAATCGCGTGCCGGACACGCCGTCGACCGTCATCGGCGTGGCGCCGAGGCAGCGGCCCATCTCGCGATGGTTGCCTTCGGCCAGCAGGTGCATGTCCAGGTCGCCAAGCAGCAGCCCGAAGCGATAAGGGTCCTCGGTGTACTGGATGTACTCGCCGCCTGACGGCGTCGGCCAGGTGATGCGCAGCAGATAATCGCGACCCGCGGCCATGGTCGGCGCACCGCTGACGAACAGCCCGCTCTGGTTGACGTTGTAAAGCGACTCGATCAGCTCTCCGGCCTGGTCGTTGCGCGGATGTCGCGCAACCACGTCCACCGCCCGGGCGCCCGGCTGAAAGGTACGCACGACGACGAGGTCGCCCTGGCCGCCGGCATGATGCGGTCCGAACAACGCGAAGGGATCGGCCAGGCGGCCATGCAGGACTGCGTCCAATGTCTTCTGGTCGACGCCGGTCAACGCTTCGGTGCGATCAGTCATCCGTCTTGTCTCCTTCTGTCGTGCCGAGCAGTTCATCGGCGATTTTTGCCAGGCCGTTCATCGGCACCGGTATCCAGGTCGGCCGGTTGGCCGCCTCGTAGCAAACTTCATAGGCCGCTTTTTCCAGCGTGAACAACTGCAGCAGGCTGCGTTCAGCCTCCGGCGAGAAGTTGAGGCCGCCGTAGGCCGCTTCCCGATAAGCATCCAGGAATGCCTTCTGGCACGACGGGGCGAAGCTGCGGATGATCTGCTGCTTGCGCACTTCCGCGTTCTCGTCGAGGTCGGATGGTCCTGCATCACTCGAGAACGCCGCCGCATAGTCAAACGAGCGCATCATGCCGGCAACGTCGCGGATCGGACTGTTCTTGCCGCGGCGCTGATCGAGCGGCTTGGCCGGTTCGCCTTCGAAATCGACGATATAGACGTCGCCCTGTGCCACCAGTACCTGGCCGAGGTGGAAATCACCATGAATACGCGTGCACAGCGTGCCTTCGCCGTCACCGGCCAGATACGGCAGCCGCTCCAGCAAGGCATCGCGCTGGCCGATGAGGCGCGCTACCCGTCGCGCTTCGGCCTCGCTGCTCCATTCCTTCTGCGCCCGCAATGCATCGAAAGCGGCTTCCAGTTGCCGCCGCGCGCCCTCGGCCCATTCCTGGGTAATGGCGGCGCCCGCAGGTTTCGGCGCGAAATCCGGATCGTCGGTCGGCGTGGCAAGCGCTGCGTGCAGTTCGCCCAGGCGCTTGCCGAGCATGGTCGACATCTCGATCAGGTCGTCCAGCGGATTCGAGATTTCCGTCGCGGCTTCCGTCACCGCGGCTTCCTCCGGCACCGCAGCCTGCTGCATCCAGCGCGCCACCGTATGCAGGCACCATCCCCAGGCGTCGCCCTGATTATGGATGAATTCCTGCAGCATGATCATCGAATGCCGGGTGCCGTCGGCACCGATGCGCACCACTTCGCCGAACATGCGCGGCGCATTCTTATATCCAAGCGCAGTCAGATAGCGACCCATTTCCGCTTCCGGATGCATGCCTGGCAGCAGCCTGCGGATGACCTTCAGAACGACCTTTTCTTCCAGGATCAGCGAGCTGTTCGACTGCTCCGCCGACAGACGGCGCACCACGGCTTCCTCCGGCATCTCGACGGTATCGAGCGCCTCGGTGGGAATAAAGTGCACTTCGCCGTCCTCGGCCGGTAGCGTGCTGCGCTTGCGCAGCATCTCGACGACCACGTAGGCGAAGGAATCGAGCACGAAGCCGTCGGTCAGCAGTCCGACGTGACGTCCGCGCCGCACCCGGGCCAGAGCGAGTTGATGCGGCAAGGCAGTGACGATGTCCTCTTCGCGGATAATCCCCAGCGGCAGCAGGTACCGGTCGGTGCCGCTCGGCGTGACGGTCTCGATCTCCGCCAGCATCGCCGGCAGGACTTTCGGACGCGCGTGCGACGCCGGCAGCATGGTCGCCGAAGCGATGCGGGCCGACTTCAGCTTTTCCTGCTTGGCCGCATACCAGCGCCGCTTCATCAGGTAGGCGGGCAGCGCTTCCTGTTCGAGGATGCGGCGAGGCGCATCCTGGAGCACTTCCGTGATCGAATGCCGCAACACCAGCGTCGCCAGCTCGGGCAGCGGCTCCGGTGCCGGCGTATGCCAGGCCGGCATGCGGGCTTCCGAGGTGAGCAGGAACCAGTAAAAACCGTACGGAAGGAGCGTCAGCAGATAAGGCAGCTTGCCAATGGGCGGAAAGGCCGAGCCGCCCAGCATTTCCACCGGCACCCGCCCCGAGAAGGCGGACAGATCCAGTTCCACCGCCTGCGCGGAGCGCGACACGTTGGCCACGCAGAGGATGGTTTCAGTGGATTCCCCGTCGGCGGTCTTGTACTCGCGCAGATAAGCCAGGATGCGCCGGTTGGTCGGATACAGCACTGTCAGTGTCCCGCGCCCGAAGGCGCAATGCTGCTTGCGCACCGATAGCATGCGGCGCATCCAGTTCAGCTGCGAATACGGATCGGCCATCTGCGCTTCGACGTTCACCGCCTGGAAACCATACAGCGGGTCCATGATCGGCGGCAGCACCAGTTTTGCCGGGTCGGCACGCGAAAATCCGCCGTTGCGGTCCGAAGTCCATTGCATCGGCGTGCGCACGCCGTCGCGGTCGCCGAGATGGATGTTGTCGCCCATGCCGATCTCGTCGCCGTAGTAAATCACCGGCGTGCCGGGCATGGACAGCAGGAAGCTGTTCAGCAGTTCGGCACGGCGGCGGTCACGCTCCAGCAGCGGCGACAGGCGCCGGCGGATGCCGAGGTTGATGCGGGCGCGCTTCTCGGACGCATAGTGGTTCCAGAGATAATCCCGCTCCTTGTCGGTCACCATCTCCAGCGTCAGTTCATCGTGGTTACGCAGGAAGATCGCCCACTGACAGTCGTCCGGGATCTCCGGCGTCTGACGCAGGATGTCGGCGATCGGGAAGCGGTCTTCCTGTGCCAGCGCCATGTACATGCGTGGCATCAGCGGGAAGTGGAACGCCATATGGCATTCATCGCTGTCGCCGAAATACGGCCGTACGTCTTCCGGCCACATGTTCGCTTCCGCCAGCAGCATCCGTCCCGGATATGCCTTGTCCACCGCCTCCCGGATCCGTTTGAGGATGGCATGCGTCTCGGCCAGGTTCTCATTGGTGGTGCCTTCCCGCTCCACCAGGTAGGGCACCGCATCGAGCCGCAGGCCGTCCACGCCGAGGTCGAGCCAGAAGGCCATCACCGCAAGCACCGACTTCAGCACCTTCGGATTATCGAAATTCAGATCCGGCTGGTGCGAGTAGAAGCGGTGCCAGAAGAAGGCGTTCGCCTCCGGGTCCCAGGTCCAGTTCGATTTTTCCGTGTCGCAGAAGATGATGCGGGTGTCGGCATAGGCTTCGTCATTGTCGGACCAGACATAGAAATCGCGGGCGGCGGAACCAGCCCGTGCCTTCCGTGCGCGCTGGAACCAGGGATGCTGGTCCGATGTGTGGTTGATGACGAGTTCGGTGATGACGCGCAGGCCGCGCCGATGGGCTTCCGCGATGAAGCGACGGACATCGGCCATGGTGCCGTAATCCGGATGGACGCCACGGTATTCGGAAATGTCGTACCCGTCATCGCGGCGCGGCGACGGATAAAAAGGCAGCAGCCAGATGGTGTTCACGCCGAGGTTGGAGATGTAATCCAGTTTCTCGATCAATCCCGCGAAGTCGCCGACACCGTCGTTGTTGGAATCGAAGAAGGACTTCACGTGCACCTGGTAGATCACGGCATCCTTGTACCACAGCGGATCGTCGGAAAAGCTGCGGCCCTCCCCCTGTTCCGGCGATGTTGCGGAGTGCCGCGCAGTCTTGCGGCGGTCCGGGATGATTTCATTGGTCATGTTGATATTCCCTTGCTGCGGACGCGCCAGATCGCATATGGATTCACGAACGGATCGAGCCGCAGGCGCTGAAACTTGCCGTGCCATGCCAGGCGGCCGCCATTGACGAGATCATCGACTTCCAGTCCGCCGTCGTCCGGCTGGCCGAACTCCCACAGCGGCAGTTCGAGATCGGCTTCATGCGCCGCGAACGGGTCGAGGTTGATCGCGCCGAGGATGACGTTGTCGCCCATCGTCGCCGTGTCTCCCGCGTCATCCGGCGGCGCGGTGGATTTGATGAAGAAAAGAATGTTGTCGTTCGATGCATTCAGGAAGCGGATGTTCAGATGCGTATGCAAAGCCGGATTCTCCGACCGAATGCGGTTGAGCTGCGTGATCTCCCGGATGATGTTGCCGGGCCGCTGCCAGTCCCAGGCGCGGATCTCGTATTTTTCCGAATCGAGGTATTCCTCCTTGCCGGGCACCGGGGCGGCCTCGCACAGCTCGAAGCCGCTGTACATGCCCCACAAGCCGGAAAGCATGGTCGCCAGAGCGGCACGGATCAGGAAGCCGGGACGGCCCGATCGCTGCAGGAAATACGGATTGATGTCCGGCGTGTTGACGAAGAAATGCGGCCGGAAATATTCCCGCACCGAGGTCGTCGACAGTTCGGTCATGTATTCGATGAACTCCTGCTTTGTATGGCGCCAGGTGAAATACGTATAGGACTGGGAATAACCAACCTTCGCCAGGCGGTACATCATCTTCGGCCGCGTGAAAGCTTCCGACAGGAAAATCGTGTCCGGATACTGGCCACGGATATCGGCGATCATCCATTCCCAGAAAGGCAGCGGCTTGGTATGCGGATTATCCACCCTGAACACCCGCACGCCTTCCTTTACCCAGAAGAGCACCGCGTCGCGCAATGCCATCCACAAGCCGGGCACTGAACCCTTCGCGTAGAAATCGACGTTGACGATGTCCTGGTATTTCTTCGGCGGGTTTTCCGCATAGCGGATGGTGCCGTCCGGCCGCCAGGTGAACCAGTCGGGATGTTCCTTCAGCCATGGATGGTCGGGCGAGCACTGGATCGCGAAGTCGAGCGCAAGCTCCAGCCCATGCCTTGCCGCCGCATCGCGCAGGCGGCGGAAATCCTCCAGCGTGCCCAGCTCGGGATGGATGGCGTCGTGCCCGCCCTCCTCCGACCCGATGGCATACGGGCTGCCGGGATCGTCGGGTCCGGCGGTAAGGCTGTTGTTCCGGCCTTTCCGGTGCTTTTTCCCGATCGGATGGATGGGCGTGAAATACAGCGTGTCGAAGCCCATCGCCTGGATGGCGGGCAGGCGCTTCTCAACATCGGCGAAGGTGCCGTGGCGCGCCGGGTCGCCGCTCTGCGAGCGCGGAAACAATTCATACCAGCTCGAAAACCGCGCCGCGATGCGCTCCACATCGATGCGCAGCGGCGGATCGGTCCGTACCGCGAACGGACGCGCATCGGCGAGCCGCATCGCCTCGGCGGTCGGCTCCGACAGCAGGGCCGCGATGCGTTCGGCCTGGCCGGCGTCCGCATCCTTGCCGCTGCCGGCTTCCAGCGTCTGCACCAGAGCCGCAAGCGCGGGCGCCACACCGAGGCGCTTTTCCTGCGCATGGCGGGCAGCCGCCTGCACCAGCAGCCTCCCTTCCTCCAGTTCCAGCGCGACATTCAGGCCGGCGGTGGTTTTCTTTTCGAGCTCGTCCCGGTAGGTCGAGAATGCATCGCGCCATGCCTCGATCGCGAACTCGTGGCGTCCCATGCGGGTCATTGGTACCGTTGCCTTCCAGCGATCGTTGCTGACCAGATGCATGCGCGTCTCGTGCCATTCGCTTTCATCCGCCGCACGCCACAGTACGACGACCGCCAGCTTGTCGTGGCCGTCCACGAAGACATCGGCTTCGATGCAGACCGATTCGCCGACGACGCGCTTGACGGGAAACAGGCCGCCATCGACCGACGGGCTGACCGCCTCGATGGCGATGCGCGGCGATTTCGCCGCCACGGCCGCATCCGGTGCGCGCTCCCGCGGCAGCAGCACGGGCTCGCGGGTGCGGGCCGAAAATAACTCGAGTGCACCGCTGTCGAGATGGACAGATCCGGACGGGCTTCCGCCTGCGCTGCCGTCATCATTCAGCGGCCATGCGGCGCCGGCGCGGATGAACCCGCCTGCGCGTTCCAGCAGGCGCCGCTCGTCGACCTCGCAAGGCCGGGACACATCCGGATTGACCACGATGAACACCGCCTCCCGTTGCCCGTCCGCGCCTGCAGCCACCGCTTCGCGCAACAGGATGGCGGCGGCGCCGGCTTCCGCCTCCGGGAGGCTGAGCATCCGTATCGGCTGTCCGTAGAACACCGCGCCGCGCTTGGCGATGTAGCGATTGACTTCGCTGATATCGCCTGTCAGGTCGAAGGGCCGGTGTTCCTGCAGGTCGCTCCAGGGCTGCCGCTCGCCCCCCGATGCGGTGCCCATGCGCATCACGCCGGATGCGCCGAACTCGAAACCCATCGGAACCAGGATACCGCTACCTGCGGCGGCGGCAAGCCGCAGCGCGCGCTTGTAGATTTGCCGGCGCACCGGGATATCCTCATTGCCGCCGACACGGTCGATGACCGGTTCGTCGGGGCTGTCAGGAAAGGCGATCGGTGGTGCCGCACGCAGCAGACGCGCCTGTTCTTCCGCCAGCCAGCGTGACCGGTAATCCCACCATGCGCCCGAAGAAAACGTGGCGTCGAAGCCGCAGCCGGCCAGTTCGTCGATCTGCGCCGGCGTGCAGCCAGGCGTCCATGCCAGGAAACGCACCGTGCTTCCGGATGCATTCACCGTGGCGATGAGCTTTCTCCAGAAGGCAGCTGGCGCTTCTCCGACCCCGATGCATCGAAAGCCGGCCGCACCGGCGGACGTCAATGCCTGCAGTCGTTGCGCCCAGTACGCGGCGATTTCCGCTACGACGCCGTCGTTTTCGTAACGCGGCACGAATGCCGCAGGACGGCGGGTCACGTGGCGCGGGTCCGGAAGATCATCATCCGGATACGCGGCACGAAACCAGTCCGGGTGGCTCGCGACGAGTCCGGCATCCGATCCGAGGCCCCGCGGATCGAAGTCCACCAGCAGGTGCAGCTTCGACGTGCTCTGCCCACAGGCGCGGACGAGGCTGTGGATCGAATCGTCCGACATCTGAGGCGGAATCAGGATGTGATCGAAGCCCATGCCGGCGCATCGCGCGAGATGCCTGTCCAGATCGGCTCCGGAACCGGCGAGTCGCGGCTCCATGTAATAAATCCGGGGGAGGTAAGGAAGCGAAGAGTTCGTG
>NZ_DASZBA010000098.1:0-53416 GCF_035944575.1 Noviherbaspirillum sp. | reverse complement strand
ACCCCCTGGTACACCCACCGCTGGCCCTGGTTCCTGATGATCGGCCCGGTGGCCGTCGTGCTGGCCGGCATCGTTACCGGATGGATCGCCTTCGCGCAGCAGGATGCGCTGGTGGTGGACGATTACTACAAGCAGGGCAAGGCGATCAACCAGGATCTGCGGCGCGACCGTGCCGCGGCAGCGCTGGGATTGTCGTTCGCGCTGCGCTATGACCCCGCCACCGGCAAGCTGTCCGGCAACCTGCTTGCCAAGGATAAGCCGCTGGCCGGGGCAGCACAATTGCGCCTGGTTCATTCCACCCGCCCTGAACTCGATATGCGCGTCGTGATTGAGCCGGACAGCAAGGGCAATTTTTCAATCGACCTGCCGATGCTGGAGCGGGCGCGCTGGCAGGTGCAGGTGGAAGACATGCAGCGGGACTGGCGCCTGCACGGCGGCTGGAAGTGGCCGCAGGAACAAGCTGTTCACATCAAGGCCGATCCGGTCCAGTAGGAGAAACAATGTTACGTCTCGCATTGGTCGTGTTATGGCCATCGTTCCTGGTTGCAACGGTGGCGGAAGGCTTTTTCTTTTCGTTGTTCGATCCGCATGATCTGTCGATCAGCGGCATTCATCCCGAATTGCCGCCCATCGCCGTCTATACCGCCGGATTCTTCTTTTTCTGGGCATTCTGCTCGCTGGCCAGCATGCTGACCTGTTACCTGGTGCTGCCGGGGCCACGCCGCCCGCCGTTGTAATATCAGGCTTTGATTGTCAGACGCGAGTCCCCGGATTGCAAGAACACCATCCCATTCCCTACCTCGGAGAAGCACTCCTGTTCCTTGCCCTTGCGGGCATACTGATTCCCCTTCTGCAGGGCCTGCGCATCAACCAGGTGGTCGGCTTTCTCGCGGCGGGAGTCCTGGTCGGGCCGTTCGGGCTGGGCCTGTGGACGGACAGCACCCCGGCATTGCGCTATTTCACCGTCGAGCGCAGCGCCGGCGTCGATGCGCTGGCGGAGCTCGGCGTGCTGTTCCTGATGTTCACGATCGGCCTCGAACTCTCCGCGGCGAGGCTGTGGGCATTGCGGCGCTGGGTATTCGCGGGCGGCATGTCGCAGATCGTGCTGACCGCCGTCCTGATCGGCGGCATGGCCTATGTGTTCGGCAACCGTACCGAGACGGCGGTGGTGCTGGGCCTTGTGCTTGCGCTGTCGTCCACCGCCGCGGTGATGCAGCTCCTGGCCGAGCGCCGTACCCTCGGCACGCCGCTCGGGCAGGCCGGCTTCGCGATCCTGATGATGCAGGACCTTGCCGTCGTTCCCCTGTTCCTGCTGCTGGGCGTGATGGCGTCCGGCCAGAGCGACAACCTCCTGCCGCTGCTCGGCGGCGCACTCGCCAAATCGGCGCTGGCCGTCATGCTGATCTATGTAGTCGGACGACGGTTGGTCCAGCCGTTGTTCCGGCATTTTTCACGGCGTGGCCAGCCGGATGTGTTCATGGCGCTCACCCTGCTGTGCGCGCTCGGCATCGCGGCGCTGACCGCAGCGGCCGGGCTATCGCTGGCGCTGGGCGCATTCCTTGCCGGGTTGCTGCTTGCGGAAACGGAATTCCGGCATGAAGTCGAAGTGACGATCGAGCCGTTCAAGGGCCTGCTGATGGGCCTGTTCTTCATGTCGGTCGGCATGCAGATCGACCTGCGCCAGATCGCCGAATCGCCGGTATGGATGCCGCTGTCGGTGGTCGGGCTGTTCCTGATCAAGATGGCGGTGCTTGCCGTGGTATTCCGGGCCGGCGGTTTTTCATGGGGACGCGCGGTCGAGGGCGGATTGCTGATGGGGCAGGGGGGTGAATTCGCTTTCATCATCGTGGGCTATGCGCTCACCGCAGGCCTGATCGACCCGGCGGTCGCGCAATTCATGATGCTGGTGGTCGGGTTCAGCCTGTTCGCCACGCCGGCGGCGGCAAAGCTCGGACGCGCCGTCGGCGACTGGTGGGAGCAGCATAGGCGCAACGACGCGGCGGATCAGCACATGGCCGCGCCGGAGCTGATGGACGGCCATGTGCTGATCGCCGGATTCGGCCGTGTCGGGCAGTTGCTGGCACGCATTCTCGCCGACCGGGGCATCCGGTATGTTGCGCTGGAAAGCGACGGTCGCCTCGCCGGGCAATTGCATTCGCAAGGGCTCCCTGTTTACTTCGGCGATGCAGAGCGTGTCGAACTGTTGCGCAAGCTGCATGCCGATCGGGCCGCCGCGATCGTGCTCACCATGGATCATGCGGCGTCGGCACTGCACGCAGTCACCGCCATCCGGCGCGAATGTCCGCACACACCGCTGTTCGCGCGCTCCCGCGATGAAAAACATGCGCTGGCGCTGAAGAAGGCCGGCGCTACCATGGTGTTTCCCGAAACACTCGAATCGAGCCTGCAACTGTCGTCGCTGGTGCTGCAAACCATGGGTGAATCCGAAGCCGCCGCCACGCACATCGTACAGGCGGAGCGCGAGCGCAGGATTGCCATGTTGCAAGGAGTGGAGCTGCCTGTGCCGCCGCTATAAAATAGGGTCTTCATTCGCGGCGCGGAATCCTCTCCGCCGCATCACAGGGAAACCACATACCGCATGCTCAGAGGACAAAGCATCGACTGGATCTTGCAGTCGGCCATTGACGCCATGCTGATCGCCGACCCGCAAGGAATCATCGTTCTTGCCAATCCTCCGGCGGAAAGCATGTTCGGCTACGCGCAGGGCGAACTGGTCGGCAAGCCGATCGAAATACTGCTGCCGGACCGCTCGCAAGCCGCGCACGTGGCGTTGCGCATGAGTTATACGGAACAGCCTCATGCGCGCGCGATGGGCACCGGCAGGGAACTGTTCGGCAAGCGCCGGTCCGGCGTCGAGTTTCCGGTGGAAGTCAGCCTGTCGCCACTCAAAACGGATGCCGGCATCGCGCTGGTCATGGCGACCATCCACGACATCACCCGCCGCAAGCAGGCCGAGGCGGCGCTGCAGGAAAGCGAAGTCCGCATGCGCGCCATCTTCGATACTGCGGTTGACGCCATCGTGACCATCGATGCGCGCGGCATCATCGACCGCTTCAATCATGCGGCCGAAAGGCTGTTCGGCTACACCGAGGCGGAAGTGGCGGGCAGGAACGTCTCCATCCTCATGCCCTCGCCATACCGGGAAATGCATGACGGCTATCTTGCGCATTACGCAAAGACCGGCGAAAAGCGCATCATCGGCATCGGCCGCGAAGTCACCGGCCAGCGCAAGGACGGCAGCACCTTCCCGATGGAGCTTGCGGTGGCGGAGATGTTCATCGGCGAGCGGCGCATGTACACCGGCATGGTGCGCGACATCAGCGAACGCAAGCAGGCGGAAGAGGCGCTGCGGCAATCGCAGTCGGAACTGCGCCGCCTGTCCGCCCACCAGGAACAGGTGAAGGAGCAGGAGCGCAAGCGCATCGCCCAGGAAATCCATGATGAGCTGGGCGCGCAGCTCACCGGCATCAAGGCCTATGTGTCGGTGTCGATCGACCGCGCGGTCCGCGCCGGTCAGCCGGCCGACCCGCTGCTGGTGGAGACCGCCGGCCTGGCCGATAACGCCATCAAGACGGTGCGCAAGGTCATCACCGACCTGCGGCCGAGCGTGCTCGACCAGCTTGGCGTATGGGCGGCGCTGGAATGGTATGCGGAACAGATCCAGGAGCGCTCGGGACTGGCATGCCAGTGCATCATTGATCCGTCCACCTTCGACGTCGAACTCGATCATGAGCGCAGCACCATGGTGTTCCGGGTGGTGCAGGAGGCGCTGACAAACGTAGTACGCCATGCCGAAGCATCGAAAGCCGTGGTGAAGGCAACATGCGGCGACGGCATCGCCGTCGTCACCGTGGAGGATGACGGCAAGGGCATCGAGCCGGAGCGCCTGCTCAACCGCGACTCCTGGGGCCTGCTCGGCATGTACGAACGCAGCCGCCATTTCGGCGGCGACCTGCGCATCACCGGCGCGCCGGGACAAGGTACCCGTATTGTTCTGCGCCTGCCCCTGGAGAATGCTTATGGCGAATAACAAGATCCGCATCATGCTGGTGGATGATCACACGGTGGTCAGGAACGGCGTACGGCTGATGCTGAGTTCCGAATCCGACATTGTCGTCGCGGGCGAAGCCGCCAATGCGCAGGATGCGCTGGCGCTCGTGCGGGACCGGCAATTCGACGTCGCACTGGTCGACATCGCCATGCCGGGCAAGAACGGGCTCGACCTGCTGCGCCTGCTGCGCGCCGAACAGCCGAAACTCGCGGTGCTCATCCTCAGCACCTATTCGGAGGAAGTCTATGCGGTGCGCGCGCTCAAGCTCGGGGCAGCCGGTTACCTGACCAAGGACAGCCCGGCCGCCGTGCTGATCGCCGCCGTGCGCAAGGCCGCCGCCGGCGGCAAGTACGTCAGCCAGGCGCTGACCGAAAAAATCGCCGGCATGCTCGGCGGCGGCGGCGCGGCCACCCACGAAGAACTGTCGAACCGCGAACTGGAGGTGTTGAAGATGATCGCGGCTGGCGAAAGCCTGGTAAAGATCGCCGACACCCTGCACCTCAGCCCGAACACCGTCACCACCTACCGCACGCGCATCCTCGAAAAAATGGGCATGACGAGCAATGCGGAACTGACACGGTATGCGATTGAAAACGGCTTGCTGATCTGATTGCACATCCTGGGTAATGCATCCCGTGCATGGAGGCTGTGCTTTTATAGTCCGGCTTCCCGGCCGGAAGGGGAATGCCGAACCTGCAACAGGTCTCAAGTAGGTTTTCCCCTACACCCCGCAATCCCGGAAATCCCTACAAAACATGACTGCCATCCACGATGGCGGCCCGGTCCGCGCTCGCCGATACTTCCACCATCGACGAACCCGCCGGAACAGCCATCATGATGACAGCCCTGCAATTCACTCCGCCCGAACAGATGCACAAGGCAGCGATGCACGCTCCGGAGCCGAATCACTGCGCTTCCTGCAGCCTGCACAAGCTCTGCCTGCCGACCGGCCTGCAGGAATCGGACATGCAGCGGCTCGACAAGATCATCGGCCGCCGCCGCAAGGTGCAGCGCGACGGCAATCTGTACCGGATGGGCGATCCGTTCACCAAGCTGTATGCCATCCGCGTCGGTCATTTCAAAACCTACCAGATCAATTCCGCCGGCGAACAGCAGATCACCGGCTTCCAGATGCCCGGCGAATTGCTCGGCATGGATGCCATCGGCGCCGGCCGCCATCATTGCGGTGCTGTTGCTTTGGAAGACAGTGAAGTCTGCGAGATTCCCTTCGCCAAGCTGGAGGAGCTGTTTGCCGATATCCCGACCCTGCTGCGCCATTTCCACCGGCTGATGAGCCAGGAAATCACCCGCGAGCAAAACGCGATGCTGCTGCTGGGCGGCATGCGTGCGGAGCAGCGGCTGGCTGTGTTTCTGGTGAACATCGGTGCACGTTATGCCGCACGCGGCTACTCATCGAGCAAATTCCAGCTGCGCATGATGCGCGAGGATGTCGGCAACTATCTGGGGCTGACGATCGAAAGCATCAGCCGCATGCTGTCCCGGTTCAAGAAGGAGGGTTTTCTGAAGGTATCGAATCGCGAGATCGAAGTGCTGGACCCGGTGCGTCTGAAGGAAGTGGCGGCGGGAACCGCGCATGTCCACTGACGGCAGTCCCTTGTTCTGATCCAGGTTGCAGAAGGAAATCATGCCGACATCGCTTTGGTCTCCCACTCTCTCCGTTGGCATGCCGTCGATGGATACGTCGCACGGCGAGCTGCTCGACAAGCTGGCATGCCTGCTTGATGTACCGGATGCCGACTTTCCAGCGCACTACGCGGCGATGGTCGCCCGTGTCGAGAGCGACTTCAGGGAAGAGGAGGACCTGATGGAGAAAATCGACTTTCCCGGGCTTCATCATCATCGCGAACAGCATTGCGCACTGCTCGGGAAACTCCATCGCGTCGCGGGCGCAATCATGCAAGGCGATGTCGCGCTGGGCCGCCAGACGATCGCCATTCTGCCGCAGTGGCTGGTCACGCATATTTCCACATGGGATGCCGGCCTCGCATTCGCATTGCAGTTCCGGCACGAGGAAATACTCTAGGCCAGGGCTGGGGCCGTAATCGTGCCTGAAAAGCCGTACCGTCAGGACGACAGCCAAAGATCCCTGGCCATGCATACCGCATCCTCGATACCCTGGTAGTACCGCTTCCGCCGGTGCATCTCCCGGAATCCGTTCTGCCGGTAAAACGCGATTGCTCCCGCATTGCTTGCCCGGACTTCGAGACGAATCAGATCGATGCCGGCCACCCGCGCGGTGGCTTCCAGCCATGCAAGCAGGGCTGACCCCACGCCCTTGCGGCGCTGATCGGGATGTACCGCAAGCAGCAGAATATGCGCTTCGCTTTCCGCATATTTCATGATCGCAAACCCGGCCAGGCGATTTTCCTGGCGCACGACCACCACATTGGTCGACCTGTCGGCGATGCTGTTGGCAACGCGGCGCCGCGTCCAGCTCCACGACAGACCTTGCTCAATGACATTCCGGGAAAGCAGGGAAATGCCGGTCGCGTCGCCCGGCACGGCAAGTTCGACTTCATGATTGGCAATCATTGCATTCCCGCGATCGCCGTCGCAGGGCAGGCCGCATTTCCCGGAGCCGATTTGGCGCCGTGGCGCGCATGCCATGCAACCGGGAGCGTCCCTCTTTTCAAACAGGCGCTCAGATGTTGTACTGGTCCAGCACAATTTTTGCCGATTCGGCAATATCCGCCCCGATCAGGCTGATGGGCTTGTCATCCGTTTCGGCCTCGGCATCCTCGGCATCGGCCCGCTTGGCCAGCGCCATCAGGTGCTTGCGCACATGTCGCGCCAGCGATACCCGCTTGGTCGACTTGTTCAGTAGATAGTGTCCCTGATAGCGAAAGCCGTCCTCGAACACGATCTGGAAGTCGCATTGATCGTATCCGGTGTCCGGCGCACAGTCCGACCAATCGTCGAGCACCTTGTTGGCGGCCTCGAGCGATGACACCCTTGCTTTTGATGGCAACCCGTCAACACGTTGTATCAATATGCGGGCAATATCCACCTTTTCAGTTGCGTCCGATTCCATTTTGTCATCCAGTTTTGCGGTATTCATTAAAGTAACAGTGACGCCGCTTTGATGAATTTCAAGGTGCTCCGACCTATGGAAAACACGGAAAGCAGCGCCGAAGCCGGTGGGCCGTTTTGTTACTTTGTCCCGGACAGGCGTGATAAGTCCGGCGCGTTCGAGCCGCTCCTCATCCTGTCTGCATCTCCCTACCTGACATGGACAAGCCATGTAAGTTCGCCATCACGGGGACCAAAAATCAAACGCCCATTCCATTTCGGCAATGATCTATGCAATACTCGCGGCAGGGCATACCGGGTTATCAAGACGTCAATTTCAAGGCATCAATTTAATGGCCTTCCTTTTCCATTTGTGGAACACAATCGCGCCTGCCATCCGGGCTGTAATCGGAGTTGCCGCCGGATTCCCCATCGGATCGTTCTGCATCGGATTCACTTTCGGGCTGCTCTTGTTGTCCGAGGCAAATGCGGAGCAGGTGATTGTCGACATTCCCGCCGGCTTTCAGGCCCGCAGCCTGGGACCGGAAGTGGATGTCCTCGAGGACCCGTCCCACACACTGACCATCGGGCAGGTATCCGGACGCGACTATGAAAAAGCGTTCTACCCGCAACGCGGATCCGCGAACCTCGGCTACACCAACTCCGCTTACTGGCTGCGTATCAGGCTGAAACAGCCGGTCGCGATCGACCGAACCGTGCTGGTGGAAATCGAATATCCGCATCTGGACCATGTCTCGCTATTTCTTCCCGCGCCGGGCCCCGGTGAAGGTTTCATCGAAATGCGCACCGGCGACTCAACAAACTTTTCCAGCCGCGATATCAACCACCGCCATTTCGTCTTCAAAGTTCCCCTCGACGGCACCGAGGTCCGTACCGTGTACGTGCGGCTTGCCTCCGGAGGCACGGTAACCTACCCGGTCAGGCTCTGGTCGCCCGAAGCATTCCATGATGCCCATAGCGTGGAGCTGCTGATCCTCGGCATCTTCTACGGCATGCTGGTAGCGATGGCGTTTTACAACCTCTTTCTGTTCCTCACGGTCCGGGACCGCGTCTACCTGTATTACGTTGCCTTCATCGCCTCGGTCGGCATGCTGATGTTTTCCCTCGACGGCCTGGGCTACCAGTTCATCTGGACCGGCCTGCCGGCCATCGTCAACTGGACCAATGCCACGCTGACCTGCCTGACCCTGATTTTCGTGCAGCTCTTCGCGCACGAATTCCTGTCGCTGCCGAAAACGGCGCCGCGCATGGGCCGCCTGATGCGGGTGCTGATCTATCTGGCGCCGACGGCGTTCGTGCTGACCGCATTCGGCGGATATAGCGTGGCGATGCGCACGATGCTCCAGCTTGGCCTTATCTCGCTGGTCATGACCGTGGCATGCGCCGTCATGTCATGGCGCGCCGGATACCGGCCGGCGCGGTTTTTCTTTATCGCCTTCGGCATCGAGATTCCCGCCGCCGGCATGCTGATGCTCAGCAGTATCGGCATACTGCCGACCAATTTCCTGACAATGCATGGCCTGCAGATCGGTATCGGCATCGATGTCCTGCTGCTGTCGATCGCGCTGGCCGACCGCATCAACGCACTGAAGCGCGAGAAGGAACTGGCGCAGGCGGATGCGCTGGCAAGCCAGCAGCGGGCGCTTGCCAACCTGAAGAAACACGAGGAGGAACTGGAGAAACGGGTGGAGGCGCGGACAAACGAGCTGCATGCCCTGGCGGATACGCTGCGTGACGAGATCCGCAAGAAGGAATCGATCGAGATCCAGCTGCGCGAAAACGAACAGCAGATGCGGCACCTTGCCCACCATGACGCGCTCACCGGGCTGCCGAACCGGATGTCGTTGCAGGAGAGGCTGACGATGGCGATCCAGCAGGCCCAGCGCAACGGCTGTTGCGTCGCGCTGCTGATGATCGATCTCGACAACTTCAAGCAGATCAACGACAGCTGGGGCCATAGCGCCGGTGACGCGGTCCTGTGCACCGTGGCCCGCCGGCTCCAGGCCATGGTACGGAACGTCGATACGGTGGCGCGGATCGGCGGCGATGAGTTTGTCGTCGTGCTGTCCGACGTCGATTCGGATGCGGACGCGCTGCTCGTCGCCGAAAAAATACTGCTCGCCTTATCCGAGCCGATATCGGCTTTCGGCGCCACGTACCAGACCTCGCCAAGCATCGGCATCAGTCTTTTCCCCCGCGACGGCACGAACCTGGACGAGTTGCTCAAACGGGCCGATACCGCCGCCTACCAGGCGAAGAAGGCCGGGAAAAATACCTTCAGGCTTGCGATGTCCTGATCGGGGCCAGGCCTGCCTCGCCCTTACCGTGGAGGCGAGACAGGCGCCGGCTTGAGGATCAGACGTTCATCACCGCGACCGAACGCACATTGAGATACGCTTCGATCGCCTCCGGTCCGCCCTCGGAGCCGTAACCGGAATCCTTCAAGCCGCCGAAAGGCATCTCGGCCGACGGCAGGGCCGGCATGTTGATCCATAGCATGCCGACTTCGACCCGGCGCGCCAGCAGGTCGGCATTCTTCAGTGAACGCGTAAATGCATAGCCGGCCAGGCCGTAGGGCAGGCGGTTGGATTCGGCGATCGCTTCCTCCAGGGTGTTGAAGCTGCGGATCGCCGCCATCGGGCCGAACGGCTCGTCATTGAAGACTTTCGCTTCGAGCGGCACATCGGCCAGGATGGTGGGCTGCCAGAAGTTGCCCGCATCGCCGAGGCGTTCGCCGCCGGCGAGCACCTTCGCGCCGCGCTCGACCGCATCCTTGGTGAATTCCGCCATGGCGGTGAGCCGGCGCGGATTGGCCAGCGGTCCCATCTGCGTGCCTTCCGCCAGTCCGTCACCGACCTTCAGACCCTGCGCATGCTTGACCAGCGCCTGCTCGAAATCCTTGCGGATGCTTTCATGCACGAGGAAACGGGTGGGCGAAATGCAGACCTGGCCGGCGTTGCGGAACTTCGCGGCGCCGGCGGCCTTCACCGCCAGCGCGATGTCGGCATCCTCGGCAACGATCACCGGCGCATGGCCGCCGAGTTCCATCGTTACCCGCTTCATGTGCTGGCCTGCCATCGCGGCGAGCTGCTTGCCCACCGGCGTGGAACCGGTGAAGGTGATCTTGCGGATGACGGGATGCGGGATCAGGTAGCTGGAAATCTCGGCGGGATTGCCGTAGACGAGGCCAAGAACGCCGGGCGGGATGCCGGCATCGGCGAATGCCTGGATCAGCGCCGCCGGGCCGGCCGGGGTTTCCTCCGGTGCCTTCACCAGCATCGAGCAGCCGGCGGCCAGCGCCGCGCCCACCTTGCGCACCACCTGGTTGATCGGGAAGTTCCATGGCGTGAACGCGGCCACCGGCCCGACCGGATCCTTCAGCACCATCTGGCGCACCGCCAGGTTGTTGCGGGAAGGTACGATGCGGCCATATACGCGAAAGCCTTCTTCGGCGAACCATTCGATGATGTCGGCCGCGGCCAGCGCCTCGCCCTTGGCTTCGACCAGCGGCTTGCCCTGTTCCTGCGTCAGCAGGCGGCCGATATCCTCGGCGCGCTCGCGCATGAAGCCGGCAGCCTTGCGCATGATCTTGCTGCGTTCGGCCGGCGTCATGTCGCGCCAGGTCTCGAATCCCTTCTGCGCGGCTTCCAGCGCCTTGTCGAGGTCGGCGCGGCCGGCATGGGCGACGCGCCCGATTTCCTTGCCGGTGGCGGGATTGTGGATGGCCAGCGTGCGGCCGTCGGCAGCGTCCTGCCATTGGCCGTTGATAAACAATTGCGTATTCGGATAAGTCATGGTGTGCTCGCTTTGCCCAATGCAGGATGAATGGATCAAGCCGCCGCGCGCCGTCCGGCGGCCCTGCGTGAACTTGCCGGATGCGATGATGCGAACGGATGGTGCGGTGGTCGGAGTATTGACGGCACATATGTTTGCGGTCGTCAACGCCGGGATTGTCCGGATACCGCCTCGGCGGTTATCTTCCGGTAGTCTAGCAGGGACGCTTCTTGCGGGTGCGCGGCCCTCCGGTGCGTCACGCGGAACCGGTGAGCCGGCGCAAGAGACGGCGCGAAAGACATGCAGCCGCTCCGTCAGCGCAAACTATTCTTCTATAATCCAACCCGATGGTATCGCTACCAGACTTTCCCTTCTTTCCTCTTTTCCCAGATGGCAGAAAAATTGAATAAACCGGTCGTGGACGAAGCGGCGGAAGTCAAGCGCCGAGGCCGCCGCGGCAGCGGCAGCGTCACGTTAAGGGATGTCGCCAAGCTGGCCGGCGTCGCCCCGATCACCGCTTCCCGCGCGCTGAACTCGCCCAGCGCCGTGTCGCCGCAGGTGCTGGAACGCGTGCAGGACGCGGTCCGCCGCACTGGTTATGTGCCCAACATGCTCGCCGGCGGCCTCGCGTCCAGCAAAAGCCGGCTGGTGGCCGCCGTCGTGCCGACCATTGCCGGACCGGTATTCCAGGAGAGTGTGCATTCGCTCACCGAGGCGCTCGCCGAACACGGGTATCAACTGATGCTCGGCCAGAGCGGTTACCGGAATTCCCGCGAGGATGCGCTGCTGGACGCCATCATCGGCCGTCGTCCCGACGGCGTGGTCCTGACCGGCATCATGCGTTCGGCGGACGGCCGCCGCCGCCTGCTGGCCAGCGGCATCCCGGTGGTGGAGACCTGGGATCTGACTGCCACGCCCATCGATATGCTGGTCGGCTTCTCCCACGAAAACATCGGCATCGCGGTCGCGGAATATCTGCATGAGCGCGGCTGCAAGCGGGTTGCCAGCATCAACGGCAACGACGACAGGGCAGTGCGGCGCCACAATGCCTTCGCGCAGACCGCGCTGCGGCTTGGCATGGCGGCGCCCGGCGCGACCGCCATCCCGGCCCATGTGGTGCAGGCGCCCACCACCCTGGCGAGCGGGCGGGAAGGGCTGAGCCGCCTGCTCGAAGACGGCAAGGAAATCGACGCCGTGTTCTGCAGCTCCGACATGCTGGCGCTCGGCGTGCTGACCGAAGCCCAGGCACGCGGCATCGAAGTGCCGCAGCAGCTGGCGGTATGCGGATTCGGCGACCTGGGTTTCGCCCGCGATCTGCATCCGGCGCTGACCACCGTGCGCATCGACGGCACCGCGATCGGCCAGCTCGCCGCCCGGTTCATCATGGACAGGGCCGAAGGCCGGGCCGTCGAGCAGCCGATACGCGACATCGGCTTTTCCATCGTTCGGCGCGACAGCGCCTGACCGGCCCCGCACCGCTTTTAACATACCAAACGTTTCCGAAAAAACACGTTGACACCTCAATTTGGTACCGCTACCATTCGATCACCGTTGAATTGGTAGCGGTACCATTTATAGCCATTTCTCGTCATTTCCATGCCCATCGCCGTTGCAATGCAGCGCGGCAAGCAAGTTGGCGGACAGGCCGGCAACAACTTACACACAGGTGAAACATGAATCCAATCGAGTTAAAAAGCGTCCTCCAGAGCGGCCTGCTGTCCTTCCCGCTGACGGATTTCGACAAGGAGCTGAACTTCAATCCCGGCCCGTATGCCGAGCGGCTGGAATGGCTGATGCCCTATGGCGCTTCCGCGCTGTTCGCCGCCGGCGGGACCGGTGAATTTTTCTCGCTGGAGCCGGAGGAGTTCTCGCAGGTGATCCGCACCGCCATCCAGACCTGCAAGGGCCGCATGCCGATCATCGCCGGTGCTGGCGGCGGCACGACGCTGGCTATCAAATACGCGCAGGAAGCGGAACGCCAGGGTGCCCAGGGCGTGCTGCTGCTGCCGCATTATCTGACCGAGGCCAGCCAGGAAGGCCTGGTCGCGCACGTGCAGGCGGTCTGCCGAAGCGTGAAATTCGGCGTCATCGTCTATAACCGCGGCGCCTGCCGCCTGACGCCGCAATCGCTGCTGAAACTGGCGGATTCCTGTCCGAATCTCGTCGGCTTCAAGGATGGCATCGGCGATATCGAATCCATGGTCGCCATCCGCCAGACGCTCGGCGACCGCTACGCCTACCTCGGCGGCTTGCCGACGGCGGAAGTGTTTGCCGGCGCCTACAAGGCGATGGGCGTGCCGGTCTACTCCTCGGCCGTCTTCAATTTCATCCCGCGTACCGCCATCGAGTTCTACAACGCTCATGCGAAAGGCGACACCGCGACCACTAATCGCCTGATCCGCGACTTCTTCCTGCCGTACATCGAGCTGCGCAATCGCGGCCAGGGCTATGCCGTCAGCATCGTGAAGGCCGGTGCCACCATCGTCGGTCACGGCGCCGGCCCGGTGCGGCCGCCGCTGTCGGAGCTGAAGCCGGAGGAAATGGAGCAGCTCGCCGCACTGATCAAGCCATTGGGACCCCAGTAACGCATCACAACGACAGCCCGAACGGGCACAGGAGAAGAGACATGAAGCAACTGATTTCCGCAGCAGCCGTCACCATCGCCGCCCTTGCCGCCGTCACCGGCGCGCATGCCGCCGGCTATCCGGAAAAGCCGATCACCGCCGTCGTGCCATTCCCGCCGGGCGGATCGACCGACGCCATTGCCCGCGCCATCGCGCCCAAAATGCAGGCTGCCCTTGGCCAGCCCATCGTGGTGGAAAACAAGCCGGGCGCCACCGGCGCGATCGGCGCCGGATTCGTCAAGAGTGCGCCGGCCGACGGCTATACCTTCATGGTCGCGTCGATCGGCGTGTACTCGGTCAACCCGGTATTGCAGAAAAAACTTTCCTACGATCCGTCGAAGGATTTCGACCTGCTGACCGTCGCCGTGCGCGCGCCCAACGTGCTCGTCGCCACCCCGAACTTCCCGGCGAATTCGCTGCAGGACCTGGTCGCCTACCTGAAAAAGAATCCCGACAAGGTGAGTTTCGCCTCGTCGGGGGCGGGGTCGTCGGACCACCTGACCGCCGCCCTGTTCTGGCAGAAGACCGGCACACGCGGCGTGCATGTGCCATACAAGGGCGGCGCGCCGGCCATCACCGATCTGATCGGCGGCCATGCCGACGTATCGTTCCAGAACCTCAACGTCGTCGTCGGCCATGTCAAGGCAGGCAAGCTGAAGGCGCTGGCGATCACCGGCGACAAGCGGTCGGCGCTGCTGCCCGACGTGCCGACCCTCACGGAGGCCGGCATCAAGGAGGTCGATGTCTATTCATGGCAGGGCGTCGCAGCGCCGAAAGGCTTGCCGAAGGACGTCAAGGCGAAACTGCACGGTGCCGTCACCGGCGCGCTGAACGACAGCGAACTCAAGAAGAAGCTGACCGAGCAGGGTTTCGAAATCGTCGCCAACTCGCCGGAGGAATTTGCCCGGTTCCAGGCGCAGGAACTGGCGCGCTGGAAGAATGTCATCGAGGTCGGCAAGATCGAGATCGACTGATCGCAGCGCAATCCGGGCCGCGTCCATCGCGGTCCGCCTGAATCAGATAGATACTTTTCCTGGAATCCAACATGTCTGCAACGAACACGGCGCAAGCCGCACAAGACAACGCCGCGCAGGCGGCAAAGGGAACGCGCGGCGCACCCGTCGTCACGGAAATGCGCGTCATCCCCGTCGCCGGACGCGACGCCATGCTGCTCAACCTCAGCGGCGCGCACGGACCTTACTTCACCCGAAACATCGTCATCCTGAAGGACAGCACCGGTAATGTCGGCGTCGGCGAAGTGCCCGGCGGCGAGCGCATCCGCCAGACACTGGAAGATGCACGGCAACTGGTGCTGGGCAAGTCGATCGGCACCTACCAGGCGATCCTGAACGCGATGCGCAACACCTTTGCCGAACGCGATGCCGGCGGACGCGGCCTGCAGACGTTCGATTTGCGCGTGACCATCCACGCCGTCACCGCGATGGAGGCGGCGCTGCTGGACCTGCTGGGGAAATTCCTCGGCGTGCCGGTCGCGGCATTGCTCGGTGAAGGGCAGCAGCGCAGCAGGGTGGAGATGCTGGGCTACCTGTTCTACGTTGGCGACCGCACGCTCACCGACCTTCCCTATCCGAGCGAACCGGATGCCGAGGACGACTGGTGCCGTCTGCGTCATGAAAAGGCAATGACGCCGGAAGCGATCGTGCGGCTGGCGGAAGCGGCTTACGCACGCTATGGCTTCAATGACTTCAAGCTCAAGGGCGGCGTGCTGCGCGGCGAGGAGGAAATCGACGCGGTCACCGCGCTGGCGGAGCGGTTCCCGGACGCCCGCATCACGCTGGACCCGAATGGCGGCTGGCTGCTCAAGGACGCGATCCGCCTGTGCCGCGACAAGCACGATGTGCTGGCCTATGCGGAAGACCCGTGCGGCGCGGAGAACGGCTTCTCCGGACGCGAAGTCATGGCGGAGTTCCGCCGCGCCACCGGCCTGCCGACGGCGACCAACATGGTCGCGACCGACTGGCGCGAGATGGGCCACGCCATCCAGCTTCAATCGGTCGACATCCCGCTGGCCGATCCGCATTTCTGGACCATGCAGGGATCGGTGCGGGTGGCGCAGATGTGCAAGGAGTGGGGGCTGACCTGGGGATCGCACTCCAACAACCACTTCGATATCTCGCTGGCGATGTTCACGCAGGTGGCCGCCGCCGCGCCCGGCAAGATCACCGCGATCGACACCCACTGGATCTGGCAGGACGGGCAGCGCCTCACGAAAGAGCCGCTGAAGATCACCGGCGGCATGGTCGATGTGCCGGCGGCCCCGGGTCTGGGCGTGGAGGTCGACATGCAGCAGATCGAGGCCGCGCATCAGCTTTACCTGAACATGGGACTGGGCGCGCGCGATGACGCCATGGCGATGCAGTACCTGATACCGGGCTGGAAATTCGACAACAAGCGTCCCTGCCTGGTGCGCTGATTCGCCGGCGTATCCGCCGCATGTCATCACTTACTCAAGCAACATCTTCTGGAAGCACTCGCCATGTCAGCACAAGCAACACCATCGCCGCCGAACCAGGCGCTCCGTGAAATGCCGTTCGATGAAATCGACCGTATCGTGGCCGGCGCGGCGGCCGCCGCCGATCCATGGGCGGCGAGCGACGCGAACCTGCGCGGCAGCCTCCTGCGCGAACTGGCGGCGGCGCTGGAGAACGGACGCGAACATCTCGTCGCACTGGCGGATGAAGAAACCTTTCTCGGCGCGACGCGCCTGAACGGCGAACTGGACCGCACCGCCTTCCAGTTGCGCGCCTTCGCCGACGCGGTCGAGGCCGGCGAGCCTTACGCGACGATCGACGACCCGGCCGTTCCCGGTGCGCCGCCTGCGGGACATCCGCGCCTCGTGCGGGTCAATCTGCCGCTGGGCCCGGTCGCCATGTTCTCGGCGAGTAATTTCCCGTTTGCGTTTTCCGTACTCGGCGGCGATACCGCCTCCGCGCTTGCCGCCGGATGTCCGGTGGTGGTAAAGGCGCACCCGGCGCATCCGCGCCTGTCCGCCGCCGTATTCGGGCTCGCCCGCGCGGCTATCCGCGAAGCGGGCGCACCGGAAACGGTGATCGGCATGGTGGAGGGGGCCAGCCGCGAAGTCGGCGTGTACCTGGTGCGCCATCCGGGCATCGCGGCGGTCGCATTCACCGGCTCCTTCGCCGGCGGCGCGGCGCTGCAGCGCGAAGCCAACGCCCGCCCGCGTCCCATTCCGTTCTTCGGCGAACTCGGCTCGACCAATCCCATCGTGGCGCTGCCCGCTGCAATCGATGCACAGGGCGCGGCACTGGCGAAAACGCTCGGCGCCTCGATCGCGCAAGGCGCCGGCCAGTTCTGCACCAGTCCCGGCGTGCTGCTGATGCTGGAAGGCGATGCAACGGACGCGTTCATCCGGCAGCTCGCCGGCGAAATGGACAGCCAGGCGACGCATGCGATGCTCTCTCCCGCCATCCGTGCCGCCTTCGAGCATGGCGTGGACAGGCTGGTCCGCCATGCGGCGGCCACCCGCATCACGACGGGCGAATCGTCCGGCGACAAGCATCCGGTTCCCAACCTGGTGGCGCTGGACATGGACGCCTTCCTCGCCCATCCCGAACTGCGCGAGGAAGTCTTCGGTCCATCCTGCGTCGTGTTGAAGGCAAGGTCGGTCGATGACATAGTGGCCGCCTTGCAGGCAATCGGCGGCAGCCTCACCGTTACCGTCTGGGGCGCGGAGCAGGACGATGCCGACAGCCGCCGGATCGTCCGGCAGGCCGCTGCGATCGCCGGGCGGGTGCTGTTCGCCGGCGTCCCGACAGGCGTCGCGGTCACCCGGGGCCAGCATCATGGCGGGCCATGGCCAGCCTCGACCCAGCCGCACACCACCTCCGTCGGGCTGATGGCGATGCAGCGCTTCCTGCGCCCGGTCGCGCTGCAGGATCCGCCGGACTGGCTGACGGCACGTGGGGGCGTGCCGTTGTAAATGCAGCGGCTAGTGCGCGAACTCGTAGTCGATGTCCGCGATACGGCCGCGCCAGTACGGTTTCGGCCCTTCCGGCAGCAGCCACGCCACTTCGCCGTCGATCGGCACGCGCATTCCGTCGTGCCGCTCATAATTCCAGAAGCGGCCCTGCCATGGCGTCGGGATGATCTGGTCGCCTACCATGCGGCCGCGCGCTTCCGCGCGAACGGTGTCGATCAGGCCGTCTTCATTGAAGGTGAAGAGCATGTCGAGAGAAATCGGACCGTCGACGAGGGTGCCCCGCGCGGACCGGTCATCGACAGCTTCCCATTGAACGCCCTGGCTGGGAAGCAATGCGGTCGGATACCACGCCGCCTCGGCAAAAAAGCGCATCAACTCGCCTTCCGCCACAGCACGCGTACCCCGCATGTCGGCCACCGGGATCAATCCCAGCACGGCGGCATGCAGGATTCCTTCGCCGGCGACATAAGCGTCGTGCACCCGGGCAGTCACGCCTGGAAACATCGACACCCGCCCGTCCCAGTCAAAGCCCGGACGGCGGGTCACCACCTGCTGATCAGAGGTGAACGGTTTCCACTGATCCGCGCCTTGCCCCATGTTGAACGTACCCTGGTGCCGCACGCGCACGCCCGATACCATCGGCTGCCCGTCCCGCAGCACGGCGCGAAAATAGCGTTGCACCGGCGCAGGCAGGCCTTCCAGCTCGGCGAAGCGGACGGATTTCGGCTCCATGGGAACGCGGGCCGCATCGAGCCGTAACCGCAGATCGTGGGTCATGCCGCTCCAGCGCAGGGCGCCGGCGGCAGCCGACGCCCCGGCAACCGCGGCAATGGACAATGCAACAATCGTGATCTTTTTCAGCATGGCAGCACAGGAAGGGGAAGGTTCAAAAAGCCCGTCTATTGCAGGCGGCTATTCCGCAGGCGCCGCCTTGATTTTCTTTTCCTCGTACATCGCCCTGTCCGCCTGCCCGAGAAGCTGGTCGATGCCGTCGCCGTCGTCGGGATAAAGTGCGACGCCGATACTCGGCGGCGAACGCACGACATTGCCGTCGATCGTCATCTCCCGGCCCAGCGCGGCACGGATTTTTCCGGCGATCGACAATGCCTGTCCGGGCATCTGGAGTTGCTCCACCAGCACCACGAACTCGTCGCCGCCCAGGCGGGCGACGGTATCGTTGTCGCGCATGCACTGTTTCAACCGGCGCGCGACTTCCTGCAGAAGCAGGTCGCCGCCGGCATGCCCGAGGGTGTCGTTGATCTGCTTGAAGTTGTCCAGATCAATATAGAGAATGGCCATGCGGCCTTCGTCCTTGCGCACCGCCGCGAGTGCGGCCTCCATCCGGCTGTAGAACAGGCGCCGGTTCGGCAAGCCGGTCAATTCGTCGAACTGTGTCATCGCCAGCAGCGCCGCGTGCAACTGCTTGCGCTCGATGGCGGTCGCGACCTGCATCGAGACGAACTGGAGAAGTTCCTTGTCCTTGTCGGTATACATCGTGGCGGGAGGGCTCTTCATCACCATGGCGCCCAGGGATTTCGCTTGTGAAAGCAGGGGTACGGCCAGCCAGGATGCGGCGTTCGCTACAGGCTGAACGCTGCCGGAGCCGGTGCCGGTGCGTAAAAGCGCCAACGGTTCCGGTCTCAGCGTCGACTCGCGGCGGGCGATGACTTCGATGCAAATGCGGCGCACATCGGCTTCCTCCTCGAACGGCGTAACGCCGTGGCTGTCGAGGTGATACGGAAAACCGAGCGTGCCACCGTCGCCGTCGCACAGCGCAACGGCAAAGCTGCTTACCGGTATCAGCGTTGCGATGATCTGGTGCACTTCCCGGAGCAGCGTCGCAAGGTCGGACGCGACATGTGCCGCTTCCGAAACGGCATAGGTTGCCGCCTGCAGCGATCTCGCCTGTTCCCGCTCCGTCACATCGCGGGCGACGCCGATTCTCAACTGGTCGGCCTCGGACCAGCGGGCGGACCACATGATGCTGGCCAGGCGGCCGTCTTTACGCATGTAGCGGTTCTCAAAGCCGATCCTGTGCTGTCCGGCCATCACCTTCGCCGCTTCCTCCATCGTTCTTGCACGATCCTCCGGGGCAATGAAATCGATCATCATCCTGCCGATCATTTCCTCGGGTTTATAACCAAGTATCCGTTCGGATGCCGCATTCACATACAGAATGCATCCATGGACATCGACCATGAATACCGCGTCCAGCAGGAGATCCGCAAAGTCAGGCAGTCCGTCATAGGTTTTCACGTTCATGTCGACGATATTAGCAGCTGCCGGTTCCCGTTCTCCTATGCGCTTTTCGCCGCCGCGTAGAGCCATCCCTCCTCATCAGCAGCTTGTCCATTTCTACAAGCAAAAACACCAGGCTCGATAATTCCAGGCAGAACAGCAGTTCGGGGCGGTCAGCGGTTGCGTATCGAAGATCGGATTCAATGCCGGCACATACACCGTCGCCATCTGCAGCAGGAAGGTCGGCAGCACCGCGCCCAGCAGCGGCAGGTTGGAACGCAGCCCCTGGCTGAAAATCGAATCGCGGTCGGAACGCCGGCGCTTCGCCGGCGTGCTGCAGATCATCGATCTTCATGCATACAGGCCGGCGGATTAGGTAAAGGGATCGTCGCGGTTGCGCAGGACTCAGCGCAGCAGCACGTAGGTGCCGGGCGCATCGCACAGCGGCTTGCCCATCGCCGGCGGCGCGATCATCTTGCCGGAACGTTCCGACAGCCAGCGCTCCCATGCCGGCCACCACGAACCCTGCTGGCGCGGCACGCTCGCTTCCCACACATCCGGATCGACATACCGGTCGTCATGCGCATGGGTTGCCATCTGGTAGCTCCTTTTCGGATGCCCCGGCGGTGACACCACGCCGGCATTGTGTCCGCCAGTGGTCAGCAGAAAGGTAACTTCGGTATCGGTCAGCAGCCGGATCTTGAAGGCCGAGCGCCACGGGGCGACATGATCGGTAAGCGTGCCGACGGCGAAGATGGGCGCCCGTATATCGGTGAGCGCGACCGGCTTGCCGCCGGCCAGGTAACGGCCTTGCGCCAGCTGGTTTTCGAGGAAGAGCTTGCGCAGGTATTCCGAATGCATCCGGTAAGGCATGCGTGTCGTGTCGGTATTCCATGCCATCAGGTCATTCCTGGTTTCCGGGCGGCCCAGCAGGTACTGGTTGAGCCGGCGCGACCAG
The DNA here is from genome assembly GCF_035944575.1 of Noviherbaspirillum sp. Classification (GTDB taxonomy): domain Bacteria; phylum Pseudomonadota; class Gammaproteobacteria; order Burkholderiales; family Burkholderiaceae_D; genus Noviherbaspirillum. The sequence continues at coordinate 32,738 of NZ_DASZBA010000098.1, read as the reverse complement.
ATCAGGTCGTTGGAGCGCAGCAGCTGGAATGCGCCGGCCATCTGTTTGGTATCGAGATAGCCCTTCTCCCACATGATCGCTTCGAGGAAGGCAACCTGGCTTTCGTCGATGAACAGCGACAGCTCGCCCGGTTCCTTGAAGTCGACCTGCGCCGTGAACAGCGAGATGCCGGCAAGGCGCTGGTCGCCGTCGCGTGCCATGGCTGCCGCGGCAATGGCGAGCAGCGTGCCGCCGAGGCAGTAGCCGACCGCATTGACCTGCGGCGCGCCGGTGATCGAGGTGACCGCCTGCAATGCATCCATCACACCGAGGGTGCGATAGTCTTCCAGCGACAGGTCGCGATCCTGGGCATCCGGGTTTTTCCAGGAAATCATGAATACGGTGTAGCCCTGGCCGACCAGATACCTGACCAGCGAATTCTCCGGCGACAGATCAAGGATGTAGTACTTCATGATCCAGGCCGGCACGAACAGCACCGGTACCGCGCGCACCTTCGGCGTGACCGGACTGTACTGGATCAGCTCGATCAGCCGGTTGCGGAACACCACCTTGCCGGGCGTGATGGCGACCGTGTGCCCGACGGCGAAATCCTCGTCGGCATGCTCTTTCCGGCGCGCCTCGCGTTCCATATCGCGCAGCGCATTGACTGCGCCCTGCAGCAGGTTGCGCCCGCCCGTGCGCGATGTTTCATCCTGCACGACCGGATTGGTCAGCGGAAAGTTCGACGGCGAGAACATGTCCAGCCATTGGCGGGCGATGAATGTGACCACATCCTGATGATGCGGCGCCACGCCGCTGACCCCGGTCGTCGCGCGATGCCACCACTGCTGCGACAGCAGGAAGCCCTGGTACAGGCCATGGTAGGGCCAGCGCTGCCATGCCGGATCGGCGAAGCGCTTGTCCTGCGGCAGGGGCTTCACGCAATCGCTGTCGGAATTCGGCGCGTTGGTGCCATGCGTAACGCAGTAATCACACCAGCGGAAAAACTTGTCCCATGCATCGGTCACCAGTTCCTGATGCTTGGACGGCGACAGCTGCAGATGCATGAGCCAGTCGACATAGGCCAGCGTCAGCGCGGCAGGCGAGAGATCGGCGGTAAGGCCGCCCAGCCATGCCTTGAATGCACGGTCGAGGTCGGAGGGCGCTTCATGCACCCGGCTGTAATGACCGGTCGCGCCCAGCCACGCGCTCGCCAGGCGTTCCGCGTTGAAGGGCGGAATAGTCGGTGTGTTCATGATGCGGAGGCTCCATACAGATGGTCACCGCAGATTAACAACCTGTTTGTGAAAATTTTTGATCCAGATCAACGGGGTCCGGATGCCCGGTCTTAACCTTGGCGGCTACCGTTTTCCCTGATCGCCGACTTGTCCATGACGCCATTGACGATTGAAAACCGCATCTTCAAGGAGACCGCCATTGGTGGCGGCGCGGTTGGCGCTCGAACGTAGAACACCTTATCCAAACATCCGACAAAAGCCCCGATATGCCCACCATGGTGACCCCGACAAACAAGCCTTTCGATCTTTCCGGCCGGCGCGGCCTCGTGCTCGGTATCGCCAATGAACAATCGATCGCCTACGGCTGCGCACGCGCGCTCCGCGAAGCGGGCGCGACCCTGGCGGTCACCTATCTCAACGACAAGGCCGAACCGCATGTACGCCCGCTCGGGGAAGCGCTTGGCAGCGCGATCATCGCCGCATGCGACGTGCGGATCCCCGGGCAGCTGGAAGCGGTGTTCGAGCGTATCGAACGGGAATGGGGATCGCTGGACTTCGTGCTGCATTCGATCGCCTTTGCACCGAAGGAGGATCTGCATGGGCGCGTCGTGGACTGCTCGGCCGCCGGCTTCGCGATGGCCATGGATGTGTCCTGCCACTCCTTCATCCGCACGGCCCGCCTTGCCGAACCGCTGATGAAACGGGGCGGATGCCTGATGACGGTCACGTTCTACGGTTCCGAGCGGGTGGTCGAGCATTACAACCTGATGGGGCCGGTGAAAGCGGCGCTGGAAAGCACCTGCCGCTATCTTGCCGCCGAGCTCGGGCCGAAGGACATCCGCGTCCATGCGATATCGCCGGGGCCGGTGAAGACGCGCGCGGCCAGCGGGATCGACCGCTTCGACCAGCTGCTGGAACGCGCGGCGGCCGAAGCGCCGCAACGGCAGCTTGTCGGCATCGACGACATCGGCGCGCTCGCCGCCTTCCTCGCGGGCGACGGCGCAAGGCTGATCACCGGCACCGTCATCCCGGTGGATGGCGGCCAGCATGTGCTGGCGTGAGCCGCGGCAGTAAATTTGCATCGATCAATCACAATCATCACAACCACCAGAGAGGACACCATGTTCAACGTCATTCTCGTGCCGACCGATGGCTCTGCCTTGTCCGAAAAGGCAGTCCGTGGCGCGATCGGGATCGCCAGGCTGACCAAGGGCCGTATCGTCGCAGTCGCTGTCGCCGAACCATATCCCTTTGCCCCGTTATCGCAGGGCACCGCCACGCCGGATCAGAACATTTATGAAAAGCAGACCCGCATGTATGCGCAATTGCATGCCGACCGGATCGCTGAAATCGCGGCCGAAGCGGGCGTGCCTTGCGAAAAACATGTGACGATGTCCTTCAGTCCTTATGAGGGCATCCTGGCGGCCGCCGCCGAGCATGGCTGCGATGCAATCTTCATGGCGTCGCACGGCCGCAAGGGACTGAACCGGTTGTTCGTCGGCAGTGAAACGCAAAAAGTGCTTGCGCATACCACTCTCCCGGTGACGGTGTTCCGTTAACGCGGTTACGGAAAGAAAGACGGAAAACGATCGCACGACAGGTTGAACGTTCGCGGCCATACCCTTGTCAAAACGTTTCCCCATTAGTTTCATAGGAGTATTTTGTGTTCACGTTTCCCGTTACCGCAGCATCCGATTTTGTTCGTAACAACCTTGAAGTCCAGTTTTCCCTCGCCAACAAGATGATCGGAAGCATGATGGATACGTCGATGCAGCTTGGAAGGCTGAACATTCAGGCATCACGCAAGTTGATGGAAGAATCCGCCACTGCCACGGAAAAAGCCATCGGGCTGAGGTCCTTCGCCGACACCCAGGCGTTTCTCCTCGAGCAGTCACAGCTGGCATTCCAGCGGTTCAGCGGCTATAGCCAGAATGCACAGAAGATCGCCACCGGCAGCATCGGCAATCTGAATACGGCTGTCGCTGTCACGAATTCACAGCAGGAAACGGCCGCCGTCGAAGCTCCTGTGCAGGAAAAGCACGGGGCATCGCACGGGCAGCAGCATGAAGTCGATCCGCAACCATCGGCGCTGGTTGAAAAGCTGATCTCCAACGTCGCCGGCGATACCGGCAATCTCCACTGACCGTCCCCAAGGTCCTCGCCGCGTCTCTGCACGGCACTTGAGTGCGAAGCGCGGCGGCTTCGTTTTTTCTCTCCCTCGCCGATCCTCCTTCACCCATGCCGACGCGCATCAAGAACAGCGTCGATATGCGGCACGACAGAAAAACGATAATTTTTTGACATGGAAAGCGGAACCGCTTTCGTTATCGCTACTCAAGAACTAAAAGCGCATGGGCAGGTTGTTGACGGCTTGCCACGCTGGGTGCTTCTCCGTGCCCCGAATGTGCGGTGTGCTTCCATGCATGCCGGCGGGCAACCGCTGCTCGCATGGTTGATGCAGCCGTCCTTTGGCCAACCTCGAACACCGACCTTCGCACATGACGACGAGCCGAACAGTTGTTCTTACGGGCGCATCCGCCGGCATCGGCCGGGCGGCGGCAATCCTGTTTGCCAGGCGGGGCTATCGTGTCGCCTTGCTCGCCCGCAGCCCGGAAGGACTGGCAGGCGCATGTGATGATGTCCGGGCGGCCGGCGGAATCGCATTGCCGATCATCACCGATGTGGCCGACCATGCCCAGGTTGAAGCCGCCGCTGCGCGGGTGGAGCAGGAATTCGGCGCGATCGATGTCTGGGTAAACAATGCGATGGCCACCATCTTCTGTCCGCTCAAGGACATGTCGCCGGAGGATTTCGAGCGTGCCACCCGGGTGACCTACCTGGGCGCGGTATGGGGAACGATGGCGGCGCTCAAGCGCATGACCTCCCGCAACCGCGGCACCATCGTGCAGGTCGGCTCGGCCCTGGCCTATCGGTCGATTCCGTTGCAGGCACCTTACTGCGGGGCGAAGAGCGCCTTGCGGGGATTCACCGACTCGGTCCGCTCAGAGCTGATCCACGATAAAAGCCAGGTGCGCATCACCATGGTCCAGTTGTCGGCATTCAATACACCGCAGTTCGACTGGGGGCGCACCTGTTTCGACAAGCAGCCGCAGCCGGTGCCGCCGATATTCCAGCCGGAGCTGGCGGCGCAAGCCATCCTGCTGGCGGCCGAGCGGCCGCGACGCGAATTCTGGATTGGTTTCCCCGCGGTGAAGGCGATCCTTGGAACCCGCGTCGTGCCGGGATTTCTCGATCATCTGCTGGCGAAAAGGGCATATTCAGGACAATTCACCGACCAGCCGCTGCCACCCGGCAGAACGGACAATCTTTACCATCCCGCTCCCGGCGACCGCGGCGCGCACGGCCGCTTCGACGACCAGGCGAAACCGTCAAGCCTGCAATTCCGTCTGGCGGCGCACCGCAACGCCGTCGTTGCAGCCGTTCTTATCGTGCTTGTCCTGCTGGGCGCGGCCCTGATTGCAATGTGAGCCGTCAGTTCTCCGCCAGCGCAAGCCACGCCATGATCTGCGACACATGGGTGAGCCCCTGCGGAAAATTGCCGAGCATCTGGTTCGATGCGGTGTCGTACTCTTCCGAAAACAGGCCGAGTTCATTGCTGCAGGCGATCGCCCTGTCGTAATAGGTTCGGGCTTCCGCTTTCCTGCCTTGTCTGGCAAGGCAGGACACCAGCCAGAAGGTGCAGGGAAGGAACATCCCCTCCGGGCCTTTCAGACCATCCGGTCCCCGGTAGCGCAGCAGCAGGCCGTCGCGATCGAGCTCGCCGCAGATCGCGTCGACGGTGCGCAGCATGCGCGGATCGTCGTACGCGACGAATCCCACGCGGGGCAGCATCAGCAGCGCCGCGTCCAGCTCGCTGCTGTCGAAGGCCTGCAGGAACACGCCGCGTTCGCGGTCGTATCCCCTGCTTTCGATGGCTTCCCGGATGTCGTCCCGGATTTGCATCCAATGCGCGAGCGGCGCGTCGAAACCGGTGTCTTCGGCGAGCTGAATGCCGCGGTTGATCGCCGCCCAGCACATCGCCTTCGAATGCACGTAGTGGACCGGATTGCCGCGTACTTCCCAGATGCCGTAGTCCGGTTCGCTCCAGCGCCGGCACACGGTATCGATCACGCTCACCAGAAAATCCAGGTAGTCGGGATCGGTTTCATGACCGTTACGGTGCCATTCCCATGCCATTTCCAGCAGCTCGCCGTAGATGTCGAGCTGGGTCTGCTTCGCCGCGCCGTTGCCGATGCGGACAGGCCGCGATTGCCTGTACCCTTCCAGCCAATCCAGTTCGACCTCGGTCAGCCGGCGGTTGCCGTCGACGCCGTACATGATCTGGAGCTGATCGGCGCTGCCGGCGGAACAGCGCTGGATGAAGCGGTGGAATTTGTCCGCCTCGGTGGCATAGCCCAATTCCTGCAAGGCCCGGATGGTGAACACCGAATCCCGCACCCAGCTGAATCGGTAATCCCAATTACGCCCGCCGCCTATCCACTCGGGCAGCGAGGTGGTCGAGGCGGCGACGATGGCGCCGGTGGGCTCGAAGGTCAGCGCCTTGAGAACGATGGTCGAACGGACGGTATGTTCGTCCAGCTGGAAGGAAGAGCGCATGCGCGACGACCAGTTGGTCCACCAGCGGCGCGTGCTTTCCAGGTGGCGGTCGAGATTGTCCGGATTGATGGCCTGCGCGGTGACCTCGGGCGTGATTTTTTCGGGAAACTCGAACTGCACGGCGAGCCGCACGCGTTCGCCGGCGCGGATGCGGAAGGTGCCGCACAAGTCCCGGTGCGCAACCACATCGAGCGGGATGTCGGAATGAATGATCAACCCCTGGTTGCTTCCGATCGCGGTGAACGTGCCGGACGGATGGCTCTTCATGCGCGGGATGATCTCGCCATAGTCGAAGCGCGGCGTCACCTCGATGCGCATCTCGACATCGCCGGAGATGCCGTCGATCAATCGCACGAGGTCCAGCGGCGGATTTTCAGGACTCTTGTCATCCATCGCGAAGAAATCGGTCACGCGGACTTCGCCTTGCGGAGTGGAAAAAACGGTTTCGAGGATCATCGATCCGTCCACGTACTGCCGCGTCGATGTCACGTCCGGCGCGGTGGGCGCCACGAGGCAGAAGCCGCCCTTGTCCCAGTCGAGCAGTCTGCCGAAACAGGCGTCATCGTCGACGCAAGGCATGCAGCACCAGTCGACCGACCCGTAGCGCGATACCAGGGCGCTGCAATGGCAGTCACTGATCAGGGCATAGTCGCCGATCGGCGGATACTTCATCGCCGGCATGCGCAACGGTGTTTGCCGAGGTTAAATTTTTTGCCTGGGAAATTTATGCATCGTAAGGTTGGTATGTGGTGCGCATTGCCTGATGTCATGCCCTTCTCCTTTTGCCTTTTATGCCGTACACAATCGATGCCTGCATTCCGGCATCCTTTTTCGGCTGGTATGGTCGATTGTATGCAGCCGCAATGACTCGCACCCTGCGTTGCGGCCCATTCTTGCTGATGCGTATCAAGAACCTCCCACGTTCGTGAAAGTCCGACAATAAAATAGTTGCCGGAAATGACACAGGCATCACATCATTGTCCCTTCGAGCAAAAATTAGCCAATGAATGCGATTGAACGGCGATGACATTCACCGACTTTGCGCCTTTCGTGGTCTCCTTCTTCCATATCGTGGCTGCGCTCGCGGTGACGGTTGATGCGGTATTCCGCAAGCGCCATGTGCAGTCGATCATCGGCTGGACCGGTCTGGCATGGATGGTGCCGCTGGGCGGCGCCATCCTGTACCTGTGTTTCGGCATCAACCGCATTCATCGCGCCGGTATCGCCATCGGCCTGGAGAAAAGCTGGGGCAGGGGCAGTCCGCGGGACGTCAGGCCGGTGCCGGCCGATATCGAGATCGCCGCCAGCCACACCACCTTCGCCGGGCTGATCCGGCTGTCCGCGCAGATCACGCGCAACCCGCTGGTGAAGGGCAACCGCATCGAGCCCCTGGTGGATGGTGATGAGGCCTATCCGGCAATGCTGGCGGCAATCGACGGCGCGCGCCGCTCGGTCACGCTCCTCAGCTACATCTTCGATAACGACGAAGTCGGCATGATGTTCCTGCAGGCGCTGCAACGGGCGATGCAGCGCGGTGTGCAGGTGCGCGTCCTGATCGACGGTGTCGGCGCCCGTTACACGCGGCCGGACATGATCCGCGAGCTGCGCAGGGCCGGCGTGCGGGCGGAAGCGTTTTTGCCGACCCGGGTGCCGAGGCTGTTCCGGTATGCGAACCTGCGCAACCATCGGAAGATTCTGGTCGTCGACGGGCAGACCGGATTCACCGGCGGGATGAACATCCGTGTTGGCCATATGCTCAGCCTGCAGCCCGCCTATCCGCTCAACTGCCTGCATTTCATGATCGAAGGACCGGTCGTTGCCGACATGCAGCGCGCGTTCGCGATCGACTGGGCGTTTTCTACCGGCGAGCAATTGAACGGGGCGGCGTGGTTTCCGCCGCTGGCCGAACGCGGGCTGAGTGCCGCCCGCGGCATCCCCGACGGTCCGGATGCCGATCTGGACAACATGCTGCAGATCCTGCTCGGCGCGCTCTCCGTGGCGCAACACCGCGTACGCATCGTCACGCCGTATTTCGTGCCGGACGATGTGCTGCTCAGCGCATTGAAAGTAACCGCCCTGCGCGGCGTGCTGGTCGACATCATCCTGCCCTTGCGCAGCAATATTCCCGTCGTCGACTGGGCTACCCAGCCCTTGCTGGCGGATTTGCTCGACAAGGGTTGCCGGGTCTACTTCAGCGGTCCGCTGTTCGACCACAGCAAGGTATTCGTGGTCGACGGCGTATGGTCCCTGATCGGTTCCACCAACTGGGACGCGCGCAGCCTGCGGCTCAACTTCGAATACAACCTGGAGTGCTACGACAGGGCGCTCGCAGGAAAACTGGACGCGCTCATCGACGCCAGGCTCGGTTCGGCGCAACGGGTTTCCGCGCATGAACTACGTAACCGTCCCTTCCTGGTGCGCCTGCGAAACGGGCTGGCGCGCCTGCTCTCGCCATATCTGTAACCGGCTTCGGTACCGCGGCGCTGCCCGACCGCCGTTCCCGCCTCCCGGCATGTCAAAAAAGTCGTGTAATAAAAAAATGCCATCACCGTTGTTGAAAATGATTCTCATTTAAATTATGATGTGCGCATCGACCAACTCGGTACTGCCGGAAGTGACTTGCGGTAGCAATCGGTCCGGTCGGTAAAGCGTTCAGCCAGCCAAATTCCCTCCGCGGAAAACAGCCAGTCAGCAGTCAATGATGTTTACAGGGAAACGCCATGCGCGCGTTTCATTGTCGACTGGCTCAGGTTCCTTCTGTTTGCCTCCGATAGCCGCCGATCTCGCATGTCTCCGTGCGATACCGAGCGTGCCTTCTTGTCGGCTTCCCCCCTGTATCGATGTTTGCTGGACCCGGCAGGAAACACGACGATCAATCCAACAAGAAGACTTTGCCCATCATGCCTACACAAGTTCATGCTGCTATCGCGCCCCCGCCGGCAACCTTTCTCAAGCCCCTGACCCATGCCATCCGCATGGCGTTCGCCGGCATGCTGCTCTCCGGATCCATCGCGCAGGTTCATGCGCAAACCGCACCGGCGGGCGGGCAAAGCGCCATTGGCGACAGCGCGCTGCCGGAGGTGCGGATCACAGTCGAGCGGTCCGAAGGTCTTCCAAAGGCCTATGCCGGTGGCCAGGTGGCGCGCGGAGGACGGCTGGGCCTGCTCGGCAATACGGATGTCATGAGGGCGCCGTTCAGCATCAGCAGCTACACATCGCAAATGATCCGCGACCAGCAGGCGGCGACGGCGGCCGATGTGCTGGCCAGGGACCCGTCGGTCCGCTCCAGCGGCCAGACCGGCGGTATCCTCGATTCCTTCTTCATCCGCGGCTTCCCGATCGGTGAAGGCAACACCGGCGAAGTCGCTTTCGACGGTCAGTATGGCGTCGCGCCGAATTACCGGATCTTGTCCGAATATGTCGAACGCATCGAGGTGATCAAGGGACCGGCCGCCCTGCTGTACGGCCTGTCGCCGAACAGCGGCATCGGCGGCGTCATCAACATCGTCCCCAAGCGCGCCTTCGGCACCGACCTGACCCGCTTCACCGCCGACTATGCGTCAAGCTCCCAGGTCGGCGGCCATCTCGACCTGAGCCGGCGCTTCGGCGCGGAGGGGCAGTTCGGTCTGCGCGTCAACGGCAGCCACCACCATGGCGACACGCCGCTGGACAACCAGTCGCGCAGGGCGACCGTCGGTGCGCTGGCACTCGACTACCAGGGCAAGCAGTTCAGGGCGACGCTCGACCTCATCGACCAGCGCGAGCGCTTCGACGCGCCGTCGCGTCCGTTCCTGATTTCGCCGGGCATTGCCGTGCCGTCCGCGCCCGACGGCCGGCGCAATATCACGCAGGCGTGGGAGTGGGCGAAGATCGACGACCAGTCGGCCCTGCTGCGCACCGAATACGATGTGAACGACCGGCTGACGCTGTTCGCCAATATCGGCGGCGGACGCACGGATGTGGCGCGGCTCTTCGGCGCGCCGACGATCGTCAACGCCGCCGGCGCGACGACTTCGACGCCGGGCCACTTCAAGTTCGACATCGACCGCTCGACCTCCGACGCCGGACTGCGGACCCGCTTCGACACCGGCGGCGTGCGCCATACCGTCACCCTCCAGGCGAGCGCCTATCGCGACACCCTGGCCCGCGGCTCCGTCAATGGTACGGCTGTGACATCGAACATCTATGCACCTCTCGCAAGACCCCCCCAGGCCGTTGCGGCGCCTGCCCTTGTGCCAAGAGTCTCCGAAACCACGCTGTCCGGCGTTGCCCTGGCCGACACGCTGTCCATGATGGACGACCGGGTGCAGCTCATGCTCGGTGCGCGCCACCAGCAGGTCGAGTCGGACAACTTCAACCCCGCAACCGGCGCGGTCACCTCCACCTATGACAAGAGCGCGGTCACGCCGCTGGTCGGACTGGTCTTCAAGCCGTGGCAAAACGTATCGCTCTACGCCAACTACATCGAGGGGTTGAGCAAGGGCGACACCGCGCCGTCGACCGCCGCCAACGCGGGCGAAGTCTTTGCGCCGTACAAGTCGAAACAGAACGAGATCGGCATCAAGATCGATCACGGCAGCCTCATCACCACGCTGAGCGCCTTCCAGATCAGGAAGCCCAACGCGCAGCTTACCGGCACGGTGTACGCGCCCGACGGCGAACAGCGCAACCGCGGCATCGAATTCAACGTGCTTGGCGAAGTGCGCCCTGGCGTCCGGCTGCTCGGCGGCGCAACCCTGTTCGATGCCGAACTCACCAGAGCCAGCAACAGCGCCGTGCTCGGCAACACCCCCATCGGCGTGCCGACGGCACAGGCAAACCTGGGTATCGAATGGGACACGCCATGGATGCAGGGCCTGACCCTGACCGGCAGCGCGGTCTATACCGGCAAGCAATATGTCAACCAGGCGAATACACAGAGCATCCCGGCCTGGACCAAGGTCGATCTCGGCGCGCGCTATATCACCAGGATCGCAGGCAAGGCAACCACCTTGCGCGCCAACCTTCTCAACGCATTCGACCAAGACTACTGGTCCGGCGTGGCGACATGGGGCGGCTTTACCCAAGGCGCGCCGCGCACCCTGCTGCTGTCGGCTTCCGTGGACTTCTGAGCCGGACGCTGCATTCATGTCGACCATGCCACAGCCTTTGCAGAGCAACCCATCGCCGGCCAACCCCGGTTTCATGCGGATGGAAGCCTGCGCGCCGATGATGCTTAGCCCGATCCTGGACCAGTCGGTTTCCCGTCTCGTCTATGCATCGCCGGAGACGCTGCGGACGCTGGTCGACCGGTACGGGTCGCCGCTCAACATCGTCTGGCCGCATATCCTGATGCAGAACGTGGAAGCGTTTCGCGCGGTATTGCAGGCGCACCGGGTACGGTACGAAATCTTCTACGGCGCGAAGGTGAACAAATCGCAGGCACTGGTACGCGCGGCGGTGGAATCCGGCATCGGCGTGGACGTGTCCAGCATGTATGAATTCAGGGACGCGCTGCGCGCCGGCGCGGACCCCGCGCGGCTGTGCGCGACCGGTCCGGCGAAAACGGCGGCGTTCCATGCCGAACTGATTGCGCACGACGCGCTCATTTCCATCGACTCGATGGAAGAGCTTGCCGAACTGGAGGATGTCATCCGTGGAACGCAGGGCCGGCGGGTGCGGGTGCTGCTCCGGCACAGGCCGGCGGCATCGCACGCCAGCCGCTTCGGGATGGGAGACGAGGATCTGGCTCGCTGCCTGCGCCGGTTGGCGGAACGGAAGCACCGGTTCGCCTTCGAGGGATTCCATTTTCATCTGAGCGGCTATGCGCACGAGACGCGCGCGCAAGCCATGCGCGAACTGACCCGCCATATCGACGCGGCGCGCCTCCAAGGCCTGCGGCCGACGATGATCGATATCGGCGGCGGCATGCCGATCCGCTACGTGGACAGCGACGAATACGAGTCCTTCCTGCAATACCAGTGCAAGGATCATTACCGCACCGGCCGCGTGCCGGCATCGTTCTATCCCTATGGCAGTCCGGTTGACGCCGGGGTGTGGCTGCACCGGCTGCTGGCATCGCCCTGCGTGGACGGCCTGTCGGTCGCCGCCTATCTCAACGCGATGGACCTGAGTCCGGGGGAGGTGGCAAGGTTGTCGCCGGAATTCAACGCCAGGGTGAGCGTGCGCATCGCCGCATTGCGCGCCGATATGGCTTACATGGAACGCATGCCCCATGTGGAGGACTACCACCAATGGTTCTCCGAATGCTTTCCGGCGCTGTGGACGAGCTGGAAGGAAGGCCTGAACGCAAAACAGTTGAACGAGAGAGACTGGCTGCCCTTGCCCATCCATTCCTGGCATCTCGAACACTACGTCGAGCAGGAATATGCGGCGGAGGTCGAGGAGGGCATACTGATGCTCGATGGCCCCGACATCGAGACGCTTCCGACCATGTCCTTCCGGACGATGGCACCGGTGTCGCCTGACGCCGCGCCGTTCATCAAGCTTCCCGTGGCACTGTGGCTGACCAGCGAGCAGCGCAGCCTGCAGGCCAAATCCATTCACATGGGGCCGCGCATCAGCACGCTCATCAAGCGCATCCTGGCCGATGAAAACGGATTCGGCCAGACGATCGATATCTTTCCGGAAGAAGTTGCCTTCCACTACCGGCATGCGGTCAGGCAGGAAGACCGGCCGGGGCGCCATCTGTCGGTCGCCTATCGTGCCGCGAAGGAAGCCCTGGACCGCGCCGACGGTCTGCTGCCCGTCACCGTTGCCGCGCTATTTGCCAAATCGCCGTCAAGCGGAAGACCGTTGGTCACGGAACTGATTGAGCGCGGCGGCGAACGCGCCTCGGAGGCTCGAGTGGAAAACTGGTTCAGGCACTATGCGCGCGTGGTCATCCGCCCCGTGGTCGGCATCTACCTGCTGTACGGCATCGGCCTCGAAGCGCATCAGCAGAATACCTCGGTTTTGTTTTCGGACGACGGGGCGGCCAGCGGCCTGCTGATCCGCGACTTCGGCGACGGCCGCACCTATGCACCCCTGCTTCGCGAGCGGGGACACGATCTCAAGCCGTATGTCCACCCGGGCATTCTTCCCACCGTCTTCACCGACGACATCGAGCCGGTGCGCAGCTTTGTACTGAATGCCTGCTTCGTATGCCACCTGCATGAACTGGCGCTGCTGCTGACGGATGACTATGCGATGCCGTCGCGCCGGCTGTGGGACATCCTGCGCGAAGAGACGGTACGCACTTTCGACTGGCTGGCGCCGCGGGTTTCCGGCGCATTGTGGGAAGCGGAACGGCACGCGTTCCTGCAGCAACCGTGGCCGGCGCGGTCGGTTCTGCGCATGCACCTGCTCCGCTATGCCGATTACCGGCTGCAGCATGCCTTGCCCAACCCGCTGGCATCGCCCCAGGGCGGGAACTGACGCATGCCGAACGCCGCCATCGCGCCGCAGCAGGCGTCGCGCCTGATTCACGTTCTGTTCGTGATCCAGCTCATTTCCATGGGAGCGATGGAAATGAGCGGGCCGTTCTGGCCGCTTCATCTGAAGGCGCTCAGCACGTCCGACGTCCAGTTCGGCATCGCCGGCGTGGCGGTCTATGTCGGGCCGATGCTCGGCATCCTGCTGACGAGCGCATTCTGGGGACGCATTGGCGACCGCTTCGGCCACAAGCCGATGATGATCCGGGCATTGCTCGGCTTGTCGCTGACCCAGCTTGCGCTGGCGTACGCCACCGACGTCTGGACCATCCTCCTGCTGCGCTTTCTGCAGGGCGCCTGCGCCGGGTACATCGCGCCGGCGCAGGCCTACGGCGTCAGTATCGAAGCGCCGCTGCGCCGGGCACGGCTGTTCGCCTATCTGCAGGTGTCGACGAATATCGGCTCGCTGGCGGGCGCGGTTGCCGGCGGCCTCATCCTCGACCATGCCGCCTTCTTCTGGATCAATACCGTCGCGGCGATCCTCTGCGCACTCTGCGCTGTCGCCGTCGCGATGATTCTGCCGTCGGTGCCGCCGCCCGCGCATGCCGCACCCGCGACCCAGCCTTCCGTAGCGGCTTCCAGGTCGGGCGGGTCCCTGTGGCGTACCGCGCCGATCCTGGGGCTGCTGGGCATCATCGGCATCCTTCTCATGAGCCGCATGATTACCCAGACGCCGTTTTCGCTGTATGTCGGTTCCATCTTCCATGTCAGCAACTGGGTCGTCGGCCTGTGCTACGGCTTGCTCGCGCTCGGATTCGTGATGTCGGCCTCGCTCTGGGCAAGGTACTTCGAGAACCGGGATCTGCCCGATGCCCTGCGCCGGATGGCGTGCATCGCCGCCGCCTGCGCAATGCTGACGGCACTGGCAGGCGCAACGCGAAACATCGGCGTGTTTGTCGCGATCTACTTTGCCTGGGGCGTGCTGCTCGGCGCGACGACGCCGGTGCTGATGTCGCTGATATCGCGGGCCGCTGCCGGCCACCAGCAGGGCTACGTACTCGGCATCGCGCAAGGCACGTCGCAGTTTTCATCGATCGCCGGCATCGCGCTCGGCGGTTGGTTCCTGCAGGCGGCAGGGCTGGAATACATTTATTTCCTCGTTGCATTTTTCTATGCCCTGGCAGTGGTCGCCGTGCTTGCGACCCTGCGGCGCAGGCAGGCGGCATCCCGCCGCGCCGGCATGTCGCCGGGTCCCTGACGAGCTTCACGCATTCATCCAACAGAGTCTTCATCATGGCAATTCAACGTCGATCCACATCAGTGCTCATCTTTCTCTTATTGGCGGGTGCGCTGGCAGTGTATTTCTTCGTCTCTTCCCGCAGCGAACCCACGACCGCCGCGCCGGCTCAGCCGCCCGGGACGATCACCGTGACCGACCTGCTCGGCCGCCAGGTAGCGGTCCGCGTGCCGGTGCAGCGCGTCATCCTCGGCGAAGGCCGGCAGTTGTACCTCGTCGCGGCGCTCGATACCGACAATCCGTTGCAGCGCATTGTCGGCTGGCGCAGGGACATGATCCAGGCGGACCCGGACACCTATTCCCTGTACCTGCGCAAGTTTCCGGAGATCGCGAAGATTCCCACGTTCGGCGGATTCGACGACGGCACCTTCAATATCGAACAGGTGATCACACACAAGCCCGATGTGATTTTCCTGAACATCGAAGCGCAACGCGCTGCCCAGGACGCGCGCTACATCGAAAAGCTTGCCGCGCTCGGCATCCCGGTCGTCTATATCGACTTCCGTCACTATCCAATGGAAAACACCGAGCCAACCATGCGGCTGTTTGGCAAGCTCTTTGGCAAGGAGAGGCGCGCCGAGGAATTCATAGCGTTTCACGCCCAGCAGATCAGGCGCGTGACGGATGTCATCAACAAGCATGACCTGGCGCGACCGAAGGTCTTCATCGAACGCGGTGGCGGCTATACCGAAGACTGCTGCCTGAGTTTCGGCAACGAGAATTTCGGCAAGTTCGTCGAGATGGCGGGCGGCAGCAACATCGCCAGGGATATCATCCCGGGCACGTTCGGCCAGTTGAATCCGGAGCAGGTGGTAGCCGCCAATCCGGAGCACGTCATTGTCACCAGCGCCAACTGGGAGGCCTATGTCCCAGGAGGTAACTGGGTCGGCGTCGGTCCGGGATCGGACCGGGCGGTCGCGCGGCGCAAGCTGGAGGGTTACACGCTGCGCCCAGCCTACGCCGGCATCAAAGCGCAGGAGCAGCGGGCGTTCCATGCGATCTGGCATCAGTTCTACAACAGTCCATACCAATTCGTCGCCATCCAGCAGCTTGCGAAGTGGCTTCACCCGGCGCTGTTCCCGGATCTCGACCCGGACGCCACCTTTCGGGAACTGCATGAACGCTTTCTGCCCTTCCCGCACCTGCCCGGCTATTTCGTCAGCCTGACCACAGACGTAGAGGCCCGCCAATGAGCGCCGTAATCCTGCCGAAAAGCGGCCAGCGCGGCCTGTACCGTGCCCTCGTGCTGCGCAAGCAGGTACTGCTTGCGGTGCTGGTGATCCTGTTGCTGGTCAGCCTTCTGCTCGATCTGACGCTCGGGCCGGCGAGCTACCGTTTTGACGAGGTGGTTCGCGCGCTGGTCTCGCCGGACAGCGCGCCCTTGCAGGTGAAGGTGGTGATGTGGGAAATCCGCCTGCCGGTGGCGTTGATGGCGGTCGCCGTCGGCGCCGCGCTATCGGTGGCCGGCGCGCAGATGCAGACGATCCTCAACAACCCGCTGGCCAGTCCTTTCACACTCGGCATTTCCGCCGCCGCCAGTTTCGGCGCGTCGCTCGGGCTCGCGTTCGGCGTCAAGTTCGTTCCGGTCGCCGCCGAGTATCTCATCCCCATCAACGCCTTTGCGATGGCCATGCTGTCAGCCATGCTGATCCACCTGCTTTCGATGCGGCGCGGTGTGACCGCCGAGACGATCGTCCTGCTCGGTATCGCACTGGTATTTACTTTCAATGCCTTGCTGGCGCTCGTCCAGTACTTCGCCAGCGAGCAGGCGGTCGCCGCCGTCGTATTCTGGACCATGGGCAGCCTGACCAAAGCCACATGGCCGAAACTGGGCCTGACCTGTCTCGTCATTGCCATCACGCTGCCGGTCTTTGCGCGCCGCGTGTGGGCGCTAACCGCATTGCGCCTCGGCGACGACAAGGCCGCGAGTTTCGGCGTGGACGTACCGCGCCTGCGTTTCCAGACACTGGTTCTGGTCAGTCTGCTCGCCGCCATTCCGGTGGCCTTCGTCGGAACCATCGGCTTCGTCGGCATCGTCGGCCCGCATATCGCCCGCATGCTGATCGGCGAAGACCAGCGCTTCTTCCTGCCGGCGTCGCTGCTGACCGGCGCGCTGGTGCTGTCGCTCAGTTCCGTGGTGAGCAAGACCCTGATTCCCGGCGCCATCTTTCCCATCGGCGTGGTGACCTCGCTCATCGGCATTCCCTTCTTCATCTCGCTCATTCTCGGCAGCAGGAGGAACGCATGGTGACGCTGCGCCTGGACGATGTCGGCGCCCGCTACGGACGGCATCCGGTCATTTCGGGCATCAGCACGCCGGTGTTCCGCGCCGGGGAAGTGGTATCGGTCATCGGTCCCAACGCGGCGGGGAAGTCGACGCTGTTCAAGCGCATGGCCGGCCTGCTCGACGGACCCGGCCGCATCCATCTGGAAGGCGCGCGCAAGGGATTCGACGGCATCTGCTACATGCCCCAGGACATCAGCGCGAATGCCCGGCTGACGGTCTACGAATCGATTCTGCTGGCGCGCAAGCAGCAAACCACGTCCTGGGCGGCGCACGACGCCGACCTGTCGATGATCGATGACGTCATGGCATCGCTCGGGATTGCCGATCTCGCCTTTCGCAACCTGGCCGAACTGAGCGGTGGGCAGCGTCAGCTCGTCTCCATCGCGCAGACGCTTGCGCGAGATCCGGAAATCCTGCTCATGGATGAACCCACCAGCGCGCTCGACCTGCACCGGCAGGTCCAGGTACTCGGCTTCATGCGCAAGCTTGCCAGGAAACGGGGCATGATTGTCTTCATCGCCATCCATGATCTCAACCAGGCACTGCGTTTCTCCGACCAGGTACTGGTGATCGCAGACGGTACGGCACAGGGAAGCGGCCCCTCCGGCGAGGTCATCACCGTAGGCATGCTGCACAAGGTGTACCGGATCGCAGCGCGCATCGAGCGATGCTCGAAGGGCATCGGTCACGTCATCGTCGATGATGTTGTCTAAACGGCTTTCCCTGGATGCAGCGCATGGCGATTAAGCAGCCATCACCCTCACGAGTTCATCCGCTTCGACGTGCGACATCACGTCGTCTTCGCGTAACAGGGCGATGCCATGTCCTGCCATTGCCGCATCCAGCAGCGGCGGAGAAGTGCTGAAGATCAGCGAGCCATCCACGAGAACGTACCCGCAGGGACATTGCCGTATATGGCAATGAAAGGAGATTTTTTTTCTGAATTGAAGTCTCAACAGAGAAGGTTTCTACGCATTTGCTGTATAACAGACCAATTTCAGGAAGTGGTTAATTGAAAGTAAGCCTATCTAGCAAGGATGTAACGATATTCTGCGCATTGGCATGCCTGTTGGCGGCCCTGATCGCAATAGCGGGATGGACATTCGGGAAAACTGAACTGGCGAGCATCTTCGCTGGCGCGCCTCGCATGTTCCCGATCACTGCAGTCGGATTTATCGTCGTTTCCGCAGTCCTTCTGCTGGAAACCTGCATGGCAGGCAAGCATCTGCGTACCAAGATCGTGTTCATCGCAGGTATAGGCTGCTGCGGACTGGCTGCCGTTTTTCTTCGCGCGTTCGGTTGGGCGCCGCCTCCACTGAGCCTTGCCACCGGCGCGAACGCGACCTTTTGGAGCCTTCCCGCACCGGTCACGTCCGGACTTTTCCTCGCCACTGGTGCAAGCCTTGGCTTGATGCATGTGCGCAGGGCAATAGGGATTGCCCAAACCATAGCCATCGGCACCCTCCTGTTTTCACTCCTTACTGTCGCCAGCTATCTTTCCAGGGAAACTTTTCTGTACCAGCTGCTGCCCGGTAGCGGCACCGCGCTTCCGACGGCGCTTGCATTCATGCTGGCGGCAACCGGATTGGTTTGTCTGCGGCCGCATGAAGGCGTGCTGGCCGTGCTTTCCCAATCGGCCGCAGGCAACCGGACATTGCGCCAGTTGCTCGTTCCGGCATTGCTGTCCCCCGTCCTGCTTGCCCTTGTAACGACTGCCGCTCTTGAGAGGGCCGATTACCATTCCGACATTGATACGATCGTGCTGTTGTTTGCGTGGGGCTTGCTCATTGTGCTTACGATCGTGATCTGGCGTTTTGCACATAAGCTCCATCACGCCGACCTTGCCCGCAGTATCGCGGAAAAGGAGAGAAACGAAGCGCTGGCCGCGCTGCACATGGCCAATGAACGCAAAAATGAGTTTCTGGCGATGCTTGCGCATGAGCTGCGAAATCCGTTGGCACCCATCAGCGCTTCCGCCGACCTGCTAAAGACCGTGTACGCATCGGATCCAAGTCATGTCCGCCGCACAAGCGAGGTCATATCCCGGCAGGTGAACCACATGGTGCATCTCGTGAACGATCTGCTGGATGTTTCCCGGGTAACGAGAGGCATGATCACCCTCGACAAGCAAAAGCTTGATCTGGCTCAGCTCGTCGCGGACGCGCTGGAGCAGGTGCAGCCGCTGCTTGAAATGAAGGGGCACAACCTGGTAACCGATCTTCCCTCTGCAAAAGTGCACGTGCAGGGCGATCACAAAAGGCTTGTGCAGGTCCTCGCCAATCTATTGAACAACGCTGCCAAATACACTCCCGACGCAGGCTGCCTGCGGCTTCAGGTGAGTGCGTCCGACAGCCGGGTCACGATCATGATGCAAGACCATGGCATTGGAATAACGCCCGAGCTGTTGCCGGACATATTTGGATTGTTCACCCAGGCAAAGCGGACGCCCGACCGATCTCAGGGCGGATTGGGGCTGGGGCTGGCACTGGTAAAAAATTTGGTGGAATTGCATGGCGGTCAAGTGGCTGTGCACAGCGAGGGGCTTGGCAAGGGGAGCGTTTTCAGTGTGGTGCTGCCCCGGATGGCAGGAGAGCTTCATCAGGGACCGGATTCCGGACAGGTAGAGGTGCTGCCACGGAGGAACAACGGGCTGGCCATCATGGTCGTTGATGACAATGTCGACGCCGCAGATACATTGTCGGCCTTGCTTGAAGCGGCTGGACATGACGTTGTCGTGCATTACGCGCCGCAACCTGCACTGGAACAGGCACAAGCCCGGAAACCGGATGTATGCATCGTCGATGTCGGCTTGCCCGGCTTGAATGGGTATGAGCTTGCCGCGCTGCTGAGAAAAACGCTCGAAGCACCCCTGCCTGCGCTCATTGCATTGACCGGCTACAGCAGCGAGGAAGGACGTGCAGCCGCAGCCGATGCAGGGTTTGATCGATACTTTGTGAAGCCTGTCGATGCACAGGTGCTGGCAGATGCCCTGGCCGATGTGGCGGTCGGGCGCCAGATGGAAGACGCGGGTTCAGGGAAACGTTAAGGCATATGACGTCCGGTTCGCCAAGCGTGGCGTTGCACGGTCGAGGAAAGCCCGTGAGGTCGGAAAAATGTGGCGGGCGCTCGGCATCACAAAATGCACTGGACCGGCAGGCGGTCCATGCCTTCTTGGAAATCATGCTTCAGGCACCGGTTCTCTCCCGAGAATTTGATGCTTTATAGCAACAATTTCACCAGACCGGCTTTTGATCGACTGTCCTATACGAACAGTGCATTCATTAGCCGACGAATCAGCGTTTATGTGAAACGCACATTGTTGGTGCGTATAAATGCCGCGTAACGGTGCAGATATTGTCTATAACGGTGCAGAGCATTTTCCGCTCCCCACTCGCATGAAGAGATAGGCCTTTCCGTTTTTCCCAGTAGTAATTACAAAATAATCATCGTCGGCATGCGCTATAGCGTTTACCCTTAGTTGTCTCAAGGAAACATTTATGTAATCAACAATGGATTTGTTTTGATTTGCTAAGGGCTGGGAATGCTGGAAGAAGTACGTACCAAATGCGACGCCGAGGTTTTGTCATTCAAGTTGGGGGAGGAGGAATACGGTATCAATATCCTGTCGGTGCAGGAAATTCGTGGATGTGACCTCGTTACGCGAATCGCCAATGCCCCGACATATGTCAAAGGCGTCATCAACTTGCGCGGCATTATCGTGCCGATTGTTGATATGCGCATCAAATTCAATGTCGGCACGCCGACATACGACCAATTCACGGTCGTCATCATTCTCAATATCGGCCAGCAGGTGATCGGCATCGTCGTCGACAGCGTATCCGACGTCGTCACGCTTTCCGCGGATCAGATTAAAGCCGCTCCTCAAATGAGTGCCGCGGTTGATATGGATTTCGTCCAAGGGCTGGGGACAATCGGCGATCGCATGCTGATCCTGCTCGATATCGACAAGCTGATGTGTTCGGAAGAACTGGGGCTCATCACGACACTGCATAAGCATGCGGCATAAAGCGCACGCAGCGCATTCATCACTGCATCACACCGGCTCACAGCCGGCATAACGATAGAACTACACTTCAAAGGGACAACATGAATATCGCCAACCTGAAGATTGGTAAGCGCCTCGCGCTGGGCTTTGGCACCATCTGCGTTTTACTCGTGTTCATCCTCGGTTTCAGTATCACCATGCTGGGGCGGGTCAATGAAGGCACGCATGAAATCGTGAATGACAGGATGCCTAAAGTGGAAATGTCATACAACCTCAATATGGGGATCAATGACATTGCAATTTCGTTGCGCAACATGCTGCTGACGGACAAAAAGCAGGATATCGACAAGCAGATCGAAACCGTCATGCAGACGCGCAAGGATATCCGTATCGCCCTCGACGACATGAAAGCGACCATGCAACGCCCGCAATCCGTGAAGATCGTGGAAAAGCTGATTGAATCGGACGGCAAATATATTGCGGGGCAGGATCAGCTCATCAAAATGGTCAATGCCGGTTCGCTTGATGAAGCACGAACCTTCCTGATCAACGAGTTGCGCCCCGTGCTGGTCAGCTACAAATCATTGTTAGCCGAACTGATCACCCTGCAAAAACAGTACGCACAGGAGGCAGGCAAGCAAGCGGACGAAACCTACAACGACACTCGCAACCTGTTGATTGTTCTTGGTATCGCCATACTGATCTTTGCATCTGCAATCGGCTACTGGATCACAGTCTCCATTACAAGACCCGTCAATAAAGCGCTTAAGTTGGCCAAGACCGTGGCGGCGGGTGATCTGACAAGCCAGATCGAAGTAACGACAAAGGACGAGATGGGCGAACTGCTTCAGGCATTGAAGTTGATGAACGAAAGCCTTGTCCGGACCGTGAGTACGGTAAAAACCGGTACGGACACCATCGCTTCGGCATCGACGCAGATTGCCGGCGGTACCCAGGATCTGTCGGCAAGGACGGAAGAACAGGCAAGTTCGCTTGAAGAAACAGCGTCTTCCATGGAAGAACTGACGTCGACAGTCAAGCAGAATGCCGAAAACGCCCGCCAGGCCAATGCATTGGCCGCTTCGGCATCGGACGTGGCCAGCAAGGGCGGCGACGTCGTTTCCAAGGTGGTCGATACCATGGCGGCCATCAATGAATCGTCCAAAAAGATTTCGGACATCATCGGCGTGATCGACGGCATTGCGTTCCAGACCAATATCCTTGCCCTGAATGCCGCGGTCGAAGCCGCTCGCGCCGGCGAGCAGGGACGCGGATTTGCCGTGGTTGCATCAGAGGTGCGTAATCTCGCGCAACGGTCCGCGGCGGCGGCCAAGGAAATCAAAACCCTGATCGGCGATTCAGTGGAAAAAGTGGATGCCGGCGGCAAGCTCGTGGACCAGGCCGGCGCGACCATGCAGGACATCGTCGAAAGCGTGAAACGCGTCACCGACATCATGGCCGAGATTCTAGCTGCCAGCGACGAGCAGACCGCAGGAATCGAACAGATCAATCAGGCGATCACCCAGATGGATCAGGTCACGCAGCAGAATGCCGCCCTGGTCGAAGAGGCCGCCGCGGCATCGGAAGCAATGCAGGAGCAGGCCGGCAATCTGGCGCAGGTTGTCAGTGTGTTCAAGCTGGATGGACGTGCAGGCAACGCCGTCAGCACATCGCCATCGCCGGCCAGGCGCAGCGCTGTGACCGCACCGGTCGTCGCCAAACCATTGACGAAGCGGCGTGAGCCGGCGATTCCGCATAAAGCCCCGAAACAACTCGCTCCTGCAGGTAATAATGAAGATTGGGAAGAGTTTTGAATGAATTGATCAAGTCGGACAACGCTGATTAATGAAAGCGCGCAAGGGCTGAAACTTCGGCCTTTGATCGAACCCCGGTCAGGTAGCTCCTGGCTGGGGTTTTTTCCTTGCAGGGCTGACGATGAACCATCGCCGAATGTCCATCCAGGCCGATGGTGGATCCTCACCGGCTCATCCTGCTTTCGTCGCCAAGCAAGCTTTACGGCTTTGCACAATCCTGTGCTCGCAGAGCAATGAGAAAAGCCCGTATTTCCAATTCCTGAAATACGGGCTTTTCTTTACCGACGTTCGGTTGCGACGATACGGGCTTGTCCCGGCCTGCTGATTATTCCACCGTGACCGACTTCGCCAGATTCCTCGGCTTGTCCACATCCGTGCCCCGCGCCAGCGCGGTGTGATACGCCAGCAACTGCAGCGGCACCACGTGCAGGATGGGTGACAGATCGCCATAGTGCTCCGGCAGGCGAATCACATGAATGCCGTCGCTTGGCGCAATGCGTGAATCCGAATCGGCGAACACGTACAGCTGGCCGCCGCGGGCGCGCACTTCCTGCATGTTGGACTTCAGCTTCTCGATTAGGGTGTCGTTCGGCGCCACCGTCACCACCGGCATTTCCTGCGTCACCAGCGCCAGCGGGCCGTGCTTGAGTTCGCCGGCCGGATAGGCTTCGGCGTGGATATAGGAGATCTCTTTCAGCTTGAGCGCGCCTTCCAGCGCGATCGGATAGTGCAGGCCGCGACCGAGGAAGAGGGCGTTCTCCTTGCGGGCGAAGCTTTCCGCCCAGCCGATGATGTGCGGCTCCAGCGCCAGCACGCTTTGCAGCGCGGTCGGCAGGTGGCGCAGGTTCTTCAGGTGGCTGGTCTCCTGTTCCGGTGTCAGGCGGCCGCGCATCTTCGCCAGCGTCAGGGTCAGCAGGAACAGCGCGGTGAGCTGGGTGGTGAAGGCCTTGGTGGAGGCGACGCCGATTTCCGCGCCGGCGCGGGTCAGATAGGACAATTCGGTTTCCCGCACCATCGCCGATGTGCCGACATTGCAGATTGCCAGCGAATGCTTGTGGCCGAGTTCCTTCGCATACTTGAGCGCCGCGAGGGTGTCGGCGGTCTCGCCCGATTGCGACACCACGACAATGAGCGCATCCGGATTGACCGCCGGCTTGCGGTAGCGGTATTCGCTGGCGATTTCCACATTCGTCGGCAGGCCGGCGATCGATTCCAGCCAGTACTTGGCGGTCATCGCCGAATAGTAGCTCGTGCCGCAGGCGAGCACCTGGATCGCGTTGATGCGCTCGAAGACGGTGCTGGCCTTCTGGCCGAACAGGCCGGGGACGAAACCTTCGATGCCTTCGAGCGTGTCGGTGATGGCGCGCGGCTGTTCGAAGATTTCCTTTTGCATGTAGTGACGGTACGGACCGAGATCGATCGCGCCGGAATAGGCATTGACCGTATTGACTGCCCGCTCGACGGGCTGGTCGTTCTTGTCGGTGATGCGGACGCTGTCACGCTGCACGTCGACCACATCGCCTTCTTCCAGATAGATGATCTGGTCAGTGGTGCCGGCCAGCGCCATCGCGTCGGAAGCGAGGAAGTTCTCGCCCTTGCCGAGGCCGACGGTCAACGGGCAGCCAAGGCGTGCGCCGACGACGCGGTGCGGTTCATCCTTGCAGAACACCGCGATCGCGAAGGCGCCGTGCAGGCGCTTCACTGCTTTCTGCACGGTGCGGAACAGGTCGCCGTCGTACAGGTGATTCACGAGGTGGGCGATCGCTTCGGTGTCGGTCTGCGACTCGAAGCGGTAGTCGAGCGCTTTCAGCTCGTTGCGGATTTCTTCATAGTTTTCGATGATGCCGTTATGCACCAGGGCGATGCAATGATCGCCTTTCTTGTTGGCCGAGAAATGCGGGTGGGCGTTGTCGGTGATGGGGGCGCCGTGGGTGGCCCAGCGGGTATGCGAGATGCCGGTGAAGCCTTGCAGACCGGTCTGCGAAATCTGCATGTCCAGTTCCGCCACGCGCGACACGCTGCGCGCTCGCTTGAGCCCACCGTCATGCACGGCGACGCCGCAGGAGTCGTAGCCGCGATATTCAAGGCGCTTGAGGCCTTCGATGAGGACAGGGACGATATTACGTTGCGCAACCGCGCCGACAATGCCGCACATGATGGTTTCCTATTTCTTGAGTTTCACGGGCCGCTTCCAGCCTTCGATGGTCAATTGCTTGCTGCGCGAAAGGGTAAGCTGCCCTTCCGGAGCATCCTTGGTCAGGGTGGTACCGGCGCCGAGGGTTGCGCCCTTGCCTACCCGCACCGGCGCGACGAGTTGCGTGTCGCTGCCGATGAACACATCATCTTCGATCACCGTGCGGAACTTATTGACGCCGTCGTAGTTGCATGTGATTGTGCCCGCGCCGATGTTGACGCGCGAACCGACTGTGGTATCGCCGACATAGGCGAGGTGGTTCGCCTTGCTGCTGGCGGCAATCTGGCTGTTCTTGATTTCAACGAAATTGCCGATGTGTACATCGTTGGCGAGTTCGGTGCCGGGACGCAGGCGCGCATAGGGACCGATGATCGAACCGGCGCCGATGATCGCATCTTCGATATGACAGAACGGCTTGATCTGCACGCCGGCGGCGATGCGCGCGTTCTTGATGACGCAATGCGCGCCGATGACGGCGCCGTCTTCCACTTCCACCGTGCCTTCGAACACGCAATTGACATCGATCGCGACATCGCGTCCGCAGGTCAGCGTGCCGCGGATGTCGATGCGCGCCGGATCGGCGAGCGTGACGCCCTGTTCGAGCAGTCCGTTGGCGATATTGCGCTGATGAATGCGCTCCAGTTCGGCCAGCTGCACCTTGCTGTTGACGCCGAGCGTTTCCCAGACGGCGCCCGGCTGCGCGGAGGTCACGTCGACCCCGTCGGCCACCGCGCGGGCAATGATGTCGGTCAGGTAGTACTCGCCCTGCGCATTGTCGTTGGACAAGGTTTCCAGCCACTTCTTCAGCCGGGCGGTCGGCACGACCATGATGCCGGTATTCACTTCGCGGATCGCACGCTCCTCGGCGGTCGCATCTTTCTGCTCGACGATGCGGACGATCTTGCCGTTCTCGCGCACGATGCGGCCATAACCGGTAGGATTTTCCAGCTCGACAGTGAGTATGGACAACGTGTCAGTCAACTTATTGCCGCCCGCGCTGTCCAACAGTTGCTGCAATGAATGTGCGGTCGTCAGAGGCACATCGCCGTACAGCACCAGCGTGGGCACATTGTCGTCGAGATGCGGAACCGCCTGCATCACCGCATGGCCGGTGCCGAGTTGCGGTTCCTGCTTGGCAAAGGCGATGTCGGGCGCCTTGACCGATTCCGGCACGGCGTCGCCGCCGTGACCGTAGATCACGCAAAGCCTGGAAGGCGAGAGGGTGCGGGCCGTATCGATGACATGCAACAGGAGCGGCTTGCCGGCCAACGGATGCAGCACCTTCGGAAGTGCCGATTGCATGCGCTTGCCCATGCCGGCAGCGAGAATGACAACGTTCATATGAGAGATATTGTGGGAATGCAAAATTTTATCATGCGGTATCCCCGCGCCTTTGCCGAAAAGTTACGCTGGCTCCTGGTGCTTGGCCTGGTGCTCGGCATGGTCGGTTGCAGTGCGGTTCGCCTCGGCTATAGCAATGGCGAGAGTGTCGCCTATTGGTGGCTGAATGGCTACGTCGATATTGAAGGTGATCAGCAGCCCCTGGTTAAACGACATCCGGAAAATTTTTTCGCATGGCACCGCAAGACGCAATTGAAGGATTATGCCCAGTTATTCGCCCTTGGGCAGCAGCGGATTCAACAACAGGTCACGCCCGCCGATCTGCAGGCGGACTACGACGCGATCAAGAAACGCACCCTTCTGGTGATGGACAGGGCGCTGCCCGATCTGACGGAATTGGCCCTCGCGCTGCAACCGGAACAGCTGGAGCATCTCGAGAAAAAATTCACATCGAATAACGAAACTTATCGTAAAGAGTATCTCCGCGGCGATCTTGAGCAGCGTCAACTTTTCCGGTTCAAGAAAGTCATGAAACAGGCGGAGTTCTGGTTCGGGAATTTCAGCGACGAGCAGGAGGCGCAGATCCGCGCCGCATCGGATGCGCGACCGTTGAACAATGAGCTGGCGATGGCCCAGCGCGTACGCCGGCAGCAGGAAATGCTGGCAATGCTGAAGCGGATGCAGGCGGAAAAGCCGGGACGCGACGCCGCACTGAAGATGGTGCGGCAATATGCCGCGTCCGCGATGGACTACTTCGGCGATCCGCAGCACAAGGCATTCGCCGATGCCTACCAGGAGGCAAACCTGCGGATGATGGCGGTCATCATCAACTTGACGACGCCGGAACAGAAGGCGCACGCCGACAAGCGCCTGCAGCAGTTCATCAATGACTGCCATACGCTGTCCAACCGTACTTAACCTGACATGGCCGGACGCCCCGGCGCCGCCTGGCCTGTCAGACCATCCGCGGCTGCCCGTTGGATGCGGTCAGCCCGCCATCGATCGGCAGATTGACGCCGTTCACGAAGCGCGCATCATGGCTGGCAAGGAAGGCGATCACATCGGCGACTTCATCCGGCTCGGCGCCGCGCGCCATCGGGATGCGCTGCCTGAACTTCGCCATCAGCTGTTCGTTGCCATAGATGTCTTCGGTCATGTCGGTGCGCGTGAGGCTGGGGCAGACCGCATTGACCCGGATGCCGTCCCTGCCATGATCCATCGCCAGCGCCCGGGTGAAATTCGTCACTGCCCCCTTGGCGGCGTTATAGAAGCTCAGACCCCAGTCGCCGCCCAGACCGGAAACTGACGAGACATTGATGATCGAGCCACCGGTCTTGATCAGTTCCGGGATCGCCACCCGGCAGCCATAGAAGACGCCGTCGAGATTGACGGCCATGACCTGCCGCCAGTCCTCCACGCTCGCCTCGGTCACCTTGCCGACCGGCGCGACCGCCGCATTATTGACCAGCACGTCAAGACGGCCGAATCGTTCCAGCGTCTCCCGCATCAGTCCTTCGACTTCGGCAAGAACCGAAACGTCGGTCACGCGCACCAGGCTTTTTCCTTCGGGCAGTTCCGCCGCCACCTTGTCGAGCTTGGCCCTGGTGCGTCCGGCAAGGACGACCGACGCGCCTTCGGCCGCGAAACGCCTGGCGGTTGCCTCTCCGATGCCGGAACCGGCGCCGGTCACGATCACGATCTTGTCATTGAATCGATGCATATGTTCTCCTGAAGTGGTTGAAGCTTCTGTTCTCATGGACGATATGATTGTCTTCGAGTTCATGCGGCTCGTTCAGGAAGACGATGCCGCGCATTCCATTTCACTCGTCCATGGCGCTGAAGCGCACCACATTCGCCGGCGTGGTTGCGCAGGGCTCCTCATCGAACGCGATGTCGCCGTCGGCAGACGCTTCGCCGGTTGCCTTCAGGCCGGCAAAGCCGAACAGATCCCGGTCCATCAAATGCGATGGCGCGACCGTCGATAAGGAAGAGAAAATATTCTCGACCCGCCCCGGGAATTTCTTTTCCCACTCGCGCAGCATCGCCTTGATCTGCTTGCGCTGCAGATTTTCCTGGCTGCCGCACAGATCGCAGGGAATGATCGGAAACTGCTTGACCGCCGCATAGCGCTCCATGTCCGCTTCCTTCACATAGGCAAGCGGGCGGATCACGATGTTCTTGCCGTCGTCAGACTGCAGCTTCGGCGGCATGCCCTTGAGCTTGGCGCCGAAAAACATGTTCAGGAAAAAAGTTTCCAGGATGTCGTCGCGGTGGTGCCCAAGCGCGATCTTGGTCGCGCCGAGTTCGCCGGCAACGCGGTACAGGATGCCGCGCCGCAGCCGCGAGCACAGTGCGCAGGTCGTCTTTCCTTCCGGGATGACGCGCTTGACGATACTGTAGGTATCCTGGTTTTCGATATGGAACGGCACGCCGAGCTTCGTCAGATATTCCGGCAGGACATGCGCAGGGAAGTTTGGTTGCTTCTGATCGAGATTGACGGCGACGATGTCGAAATGGATTGGCGCGCGTTCACGCAGCGTCAGCAGGATGTCGAGCAGGCCATAGCTGTCCTTGCCGCCCGACAGGCATACCATCACCTTGTCGCCGTCTTCGATCATGTTGAAGTCGCCGATCGCCTGGCCGACGAGGCGGCACAAGCGCTTGTGCAGCTTGTTGTTCTCGTAGGCGATTTTTTCGGCCTGCCTGCTGGGGACGCCGCTGTCGGCGACCGGTGCCGCGTCGATGGATGAATGGTTCATGATTACTCTGTTTCAAGCCTTGATCTGGAATACTTCAACGCCGACCGAGTCGCAATCCGGATAGACGTCCGGCTTCTCGGTCGACACGCGAACGGCGCGCACCTTCGGATGCGCCAGCATGGCCTTGGCCACGTCGTCGCATAGCGTTTCCTGCAAATGGATATGTCCCTGCGCCATGCGTTTGGCAATGGTGTCGCGCATGTAGTCGTAGTCCACCACTTCTTCGAGATGATCTTCCTTCGGCGTCGAGACGGACAGCGGGATGAACAGGTCGACATTGATCAGCACGCGCTGCTCGCCCTTCTTTTCGAATTCATGGACGCCGATATTGATCTGTACTTCATAGTTGCGCAGGAACAGGCGTCGGCAATTGGCAAGAGCAGGGTGGGACAAGGAAGAGAGCATGGTGTGGTGTGCGTGCTGAAAGAGATAGTGGAAGCGAAAGGCTGCTTTTGGTTATTTGGCGAGGAACATGACGTCGCGCTGCAGGGGAATCAGGTGCTGGCCGCCATCGACCAGCAGCGTCGTGCCGGTGATCGCTGGCGATTCTGCGACAAAACAGACAGTCGCCGCAACATCTTCCGGCGTACTGGAGCGCCCCAGCGGCGTCACCGCATGCGCCTTCGCGAACCCGCCCTCCGTCTGGTCGCCGGACACCAGCGTGATACCGGGCGCCACCCCGACGACGCGCAGCCGTGGCGCCAGTGCCTGCGCCAGCATGGTAGTGGCGGTATGCAGCGCGGCTTTGGACAACGTGTAGGACAGGAAATCAGGATTCAGGTTGAACAACTTCTGGTCGAGAAGGTTGATGGCTACAGCGCGGCTGTCCGGCGGCGTAATCTGATAGAGCGCCTGGGTCAGAATAATTGGTGCCGCCAGGTTGGCATGCATATGGGCATCGAGTGATGCAACGGAAAAATCCTGCGCGCCGTCCTGCTGAAACAATGACGCATTGTTCACCAGGCAGGAGACCGGCGCCTGCAACGCTGCGGCGGCGTCCGCCAGCAAGGTTCTCGCCTGCGCTTCGTCGGCGAGGTCGCATTGCACTGCCGCCGCGCGCCGGCCCAATGCTTCGATCTCGGCGACGGTAGTCCGGGCTTCCTGCTCCGATTGCCGGTAATGCACCGCCACGTCCCATCCACGCCCGGCCAGCGCCAGCGCGATCGTGCGCCCGATGCGTTTGGCCGCTCCGGTAACAAGTGCAACTTTGCGAATTTCTGCAGTCATGTGTTCGTGGGTGTTGAAAAAGAGAGTAGCGCCGGCCCATCATGCCAATGCCTGCATGCAGGTGGACACACATACTTACAATGTCGTGCGTCGATTTCACTACAATATCGGACATGCAACTGCAACTGCCCGAACCTTCGTTTGACGCCCTGACCGCGTCGCGCTCGCTGCAAACCCTGATCTCCAACGACATCCGTCGCAATTCCGGCTGGATTTCCTTTGCGCGGTACATGGAGCTGGCGCTGTACGCGCCCAATCTTGGCTATTACAGCGGCGGTGCCGCGAAACTCGGCAAAGACGGTGATTTTACAACCGCCCCTGAAATCACGCCGTTATTCGGTGCAACTCTCGCGCATGTGGCCGCCGACCTGATGCGGCAGACCGCGCCGCAGATCGTCGAGTTCGGAGCCGGCAGCGGCAAGCTGGCGCGCGACATCCTCACCGAGCTGACCGCCATGGGCGTTTCCATTCATCGCTACCTGATTGTTGAAGTGTCCGGCGAGTTGCGCGCCCGGCAACAGCAGATGCTTCGGGGTTTTCCGCAAGTCACCTGGCTGGATCATTTTCCGCATTCGTTTTCCGGGATGGTGATCGGCAACGAGGTCCTGGATGCGATGCCGGTGAACCTCGTGGTGAAAACCGATGGCGGCTGGAAAGAGCGCGGCATCGGTTTGTCCGCCAAGGGCTTTGTCTACCGCGACCGGGCATGCGACGCCGCGCTGCTGGCCCAGATCCCCGACGCGGACAGCCTGCCGGTCGGCTACCTGACCGAAGTCCATCCGATCGCCGCCGGATTCATGAATTCCCTGTCCGGCATGCTCAATGCCGGTTACAACGACACCGGCCACGGCGGTGCCGCCATCCTGATCGATTACGGCTTTCCGGCCCATGAATATTATCTGGGGCAGCGCGATCAGGGTACGCTGATGTGCCATTACCGGCATCATTCCCACCCGGATCCGTTTTACTTGCCGGGTTTGCAAGATATCACCGCCCACGTTGATTTCACCGCCATGGCGCGCACGGCGGTCGACGCCGGACTGGACTTGCTCGGCTACACCAGCCAGGCCGCTTTCCTTCTTGATGCCGGCATCGGCGACCTGTTGCTGCGCATCCCGCCAACCGACCAATTGCGGTTCCTGCCGCAATCGAATGCGGTGCAGAAATTGATTTCCCCCGCCGAAATGGGCGAGCTGTTCAAAGTGCTGGTTGTGGGCAAGGCTGCCAGCCTGCCGGAGAAATTCGGCCGCAACGACCGTAGCCACAGGTTATGATGGCTGCCAAGTCCGGCGCCGAGCGGCGCGGGCTGCAGTCTTCGAATCCACCTGCCCGGGAAAACGCATGATCCGTTGGTTTTTGACCATTTTTGTTGCATTGATCGTGTTTTCCGCGCTCCTTCCCTGGCTCGAAAAGCTTGGCGTCGGCCGCCTGCCCGGCGACATACGCTTTACCCTGTTCGGCAGAAAATTCTTTCTGCCGTTTGCGTCGACCATACTCCTGTCGCTGCTGGTGTTCGTGGTAGCGCGCCTTTTGCCCTAACATGGCGGCAATACGCTATATGTTGATCGAAGGAGGGGACGGATGATCCGCTGGGTCGCGGTGATATTTCTGGGCTTGCTGGTGTTCTACCCGCTATTGCCGCAATTATTGGACAAGTTGCGTGTCGGCCGCCTTCCCGGCGATGTGCGATTCAGATTGGCAGGCCAGGTATTCTGCCTGCCGTTCGGGTCCACCGTTCTGTGGTCGGCATTGGCCTTCCTGATCGCCGAGGCGGTGCACTGGTTGTTTTAGCACCAAATCCTGTGCGCCGCCTGATCGGTCAATCGTTCAGGATGCCTTGTAAAACACATAGTCGGCCTGGTACTTCACCAGTTTCTTCGCACCGACATTTCCCGCGCCGCAGCTCTCCGCCGGCGCAACCCCGCCCACGGTATTCAATCGCTGAATGTATGTCACGCCGGTCATTGCGCCGCTGCCCGTCGCCGGGTTTGCCTGCACCAGTTGCAACGGAATCGCGCCGGCATTGGGTGCAGGCGCAACGGCGAGCTGCTTGCCGGTGACCTTGCTGCCATCATTGGATTCCCAGGTCGGGCCGCCGTAGTACTTGCCGACCGCTTTCTTGTTCATGTCGTACAGGACGGCATCCGGGCCGGCGAACACCCATTCGAATGCGCTTGCCGCGCCGGCCTTGGCACGGCACTCATAGGTCAGTTCGCCGATGCCGACTGTTTTCATCACCGGCTTGTTGCCGGCGGGGACGGCGACGGCCGCCGGCGCATCCGGGGCGCTCATCATGCCCGACGGCGTCGAGCAGGCGGTGAACGTTGCAACCATTGCAATTCCGGTCAATACAGTGAGGGTTTTTGTCATGTGGAGCTCCTGAGCAGGTAGTTAATAAAAAGCCTTGTTGCATGGCTTTTACGCCGGGGCAATGCATTCGGATTCAAATCCCGCTACTGTTGATGTTTTTTTCTTCATTCATGGCATCGACCCTCGAACAACTGCGCGAGCGATATGGAAGCCGCTACAAATGGCTGGTGCTGCTGACGGTCATGATCGGCACCATG
>NZ_DASZBA010000097.1:0-9245 GCF_035944575.1 Noviherbaspirillum sp. | reverse complement strand
CAGGACGACAACAAGCACATTGCCTTGCGTTACAAGAAGCAGCTCAGGCGCCTGGTCCGTGTCGAGACGACGACTGGTGCAAACAGGTTCGAAAACAGCAAGAACGGCTGGGTTTGGATCGACATTCCCGCCAAGGGCATGCTGCTGGACTCGAAAAAAGGCCAGCAGCTTGCGAACGAGTGCAAGAATCCGGAGCAGCTCAAAACGGTATCGCCGGCATTGCTGAAGAGCTCATTGGCAAGTGATTAGAAAGATAAAGAAGGTGAGGACCGGAGACAGCCCTCACCTTCTGTAACCGTATTTGATTTCATCGCATTGAGATCAATGCATTGAAGTCCCCGCAATAATGTCATTTTTATAATCAGTTGATTCGCATTTAAGGAGAGGTCATGTCCCGCAACACACTGAATACGCTGAAGGAATTCAAGATTTCGGATTCCAAAAAAGGCAAGTTCTATTCGCTACCGGCGCTGGAGAAAAAGCTCGGCATTAATATTTCGCGTCTGCCGGTATCGATCCGCATCGTGCTGGAATCGGTGCTGCGCAATTGCGACGGCAAGAAAGTGACCGAAGATCATGTGCGCGAACTGGCGAGCTGGGGACCGAATGCCCCGCGCGTGAACGAGATTCCGTTCGTCGTGGCACGGGTCGTGTTGCAGGACTTCACCGGCGTTCCTCTTCTCGCCGACCTCGCCGCGATGCGCGGCGTTGCCTCCAAGATGGGCAAGAAGCCGAAGAACATTGAACCGCTGGTGCCGGTCGACCTCGTCGTCGACCACTCGGTGCAAATCGACCATTACCGCCAAAAGAATGCGCTGGACCTCAACATGAAGCTGGAATTCCAGCGCAACAACGAACGCTACCAGTTCATGAAATGGGGCATGCAGGCATTCGACACATTCGGCGTCGTCCCGCCGGGCTTCGGCATTGTTCACCAGGTCAACCTGGAATACCTTGCCCGCGGCGTCCACAAGAAGGCTGATGTCTATTACCCCGACACACTGGTGGGCACGGATTCCCACACCACCATGATCAACGGCATCGGCGTCGTCGGTTGGGGCGTTGGCGGCATCGAGGCGGAAGCCGGCATGCTGGGCCAGCCAGTCTACTTCCTGACACCGGATGTGGTCGGCGTGAACCTGACCGGCCAGTTGCGCGAAGGCGTGACAGCGACCGACCTGGTCCTGACCATCACAGAACTGCTGCGCAAGCACAAGGTCGTCGGCAAGTTCGTCGAGTTCTTCGGCGAAGGCACAGCCTCCCTGTCCACCACCGACCGCGCCACCATCGGCAATATGGCTCCGGAATACGGCGCGACCATGGGCTTCTTCCCGGTTGACGAAGCGACCATCGAATATTTCAAGGGCACCGGCCGCACCAAGGCGGAAATCGATGCCTTCGAAAACTATTTCAAGGCGCAGAACCTGTTCGGCATTCCACGCGAAGGCGAAATCGACTACACCTCCGTGGTCGAACTCGATCTCGGCACCGTTGCGCCATCGCTGGCCGGTCCGAAGCGTCCGCAGGATCGCATCGAAATCGGCAACGTGAAATCCACGTTCGCCGACCTGTTCTCCAAGTCCCCCGCGGAGAACGGCTTCAACAAGAAGCAGGAAGATCTGGATGCCGTGTATGAGACTTCCGATGGCATCAAGGTTCGCAACGGCGACGTGCTGATCGCCGCAATCACCTCCTGCACCAATACGTCGAATCCAAGCGTACTGCTGGCTGCCGGCCTTCTGGCGAAGAAGGCGGTCGAAGCAGGCCTGACCGTTTCGCCACATATCAAGACCTCGCTCGCCCCCGGATCGCGCGTCGTCACCAAGTACCTGGAAGCGGCCGGACTGCTGCCATACCTTGAGAAGCTCGGCTTCGGCGTTACTGCCTATGGCTGCACGACTTGCATCGGCAATGCCGGTGACCTGACGCCGTCGATGAACGAAGCCATCGTGAAGAACGACATCGTCGCGTCCGCCGTCCTGTCCGGCAACCGCAACTTCGAAGCGCGTATCCATCCAAACATCCGCTCCAATTTCCTCGCGTCCCCACCGCTGGTCGTCGCATATGCGATCGCCGGGAATGTGACCCGCGACCTGATGACCGAGCCGGTCGGCAAGGGCAAGGGCGGCAAGGATATCTTCATCGGCGACATCTGGCCGACATCGGAAGAGATCAACAAGCTGATGAAGTTCGCGATGAACGCAAAAACCTTCAAGGAGAACTATGCCGATGTGCAGGGCGCTCCTGGCAAGCTGTGGGAGCAGATCAAGGGCGTTGCGAAAGGCGAAGTCTACAACTGGCCGAAATCGACCTATATCGCCGAGCCGCCGTTCTTTGAAGACTTCGGCATGCAGCCGAAGGAAGCCGCCACAGGCATTTCCGGCGCACGCGCGCTCGGCGTGTTCGGCGATTCGATCACGACCGACCACATCTCTCCGGCAGGTTCCATCAAGGAAACCAGTCCGGCCGGGAAATGGCTGCTGGAAAACGGCGTCCTGAAGGCCGACTTCAATTCCTACGGCTCACGCCGCGGTAATCATGAAGTCATGATGCGCGGCACATTCGCCAACGTTCGCATCAAGAACCTGATGATCCCGGCCAAGCCGGACGGCTCCCGCGTGGAAGGCGGCTTGACAATTCATCAGCCGAGCGGCGAAGAAATGTCCATCTATGATGCAGCGATGAAGTATGTCAACGACAATGTGCCGACCATGATCTTCGCAGGCGAAGAATATGGCACCGGCTCGTCCCGCGACTGGGCTGCGAAGGGTACCCAATTGCTCGGCGTAAAAGCGGTCATCGCGCGTTCGTTCGAGCGTATCCATCGCTCCAATCTGGTTGGCATGGGCGTGCTGCCGCTGCAGTTCCTCGGCGACGATAGCGTCACGTCGCTCGGCATCAAAGGCGACGAGACCTTCGACCTGAAAGGCATCGAAAGCGACATCAAGCCGCAGCAGCAGGCGACACTGGTCATCAACCGTGCCGATGGCAGCAAGCAGGAAGTCAAGGTTCTGCTGCGTATCGACACACCGATCGAAGTCGATTACTACCGGCACGGCGGCATTCTGCCATTCGTGCTCCGGCAGTTGCTGGCAGCTTAAATCGTGGTTCGGTGGAGTGCGCAATGCCGCTGCATTGCGCACTCCGCAGGTGTTTTGAAAGTGCGGCGGGCGAGTACGGAAACGAATCGGAAAGAATCGGTCTGTTGATGCCAATCAATAAGCCGGCACCTCCGCCCCGGATGTATTCACGGCAGATGCTGCAAGCAAGCTGTAAGCAACGTAATGTATTGTCCTGTTCTAAGAAACGCCGGTGTATGCCGGCGTTTGTTTATCTACCCCTAACAGGAGACCGATCATGTGGAAAATTTTCTTGGCGTTTGTTGCATTTGCGGCGCTCGCGTTGTTCGTCATCATGAAGGGCGGCGACAAGGTTGATATGCAAGGCGAAGCCGGAGGTCACAGCCCGGTCGAGTCGTCCGCGCCGGCGACCCCTGCCCCGGCAACTCCGCCCGCAGCTCCCGCGTCGAAATAACGCCACATCCGATCGCCGCGCGAATTCCTTGCATTTGCGCGGTTGCTCCTGACCACCCAGCCTTGCCGTCGTCGCGGAGGCAAGGCCCGACGTTGCTCCTCCTCACCGCCTGTTCCCGCTTATCGAACGGGAAGTCGACTTTCCGCATAACGATCGACCAGGGCTTCGCTATGCTTGGATCTGGTCACGCCGCTATTTCAACCCGCTATACCGGCGTTGAATCATCTACAATATCCCCCTCTGTCCAGTGTCCGATCCGCCATGCGCCGCCCATCCAAAAGCACTACCCTAAAACTCTCCAGCGACAGCCACCGCCTCGTTGACCTTTCGCAAGGGTTGATGCAATCCTCCAGCCGCATCGAGGAACAGTCGTGGGAAAACGGCCTCGACAAGCTGCTGCACAAGCTCCTGAAAACCGGCCACCAGGACACCATCGATGCCGCACTGGATCACCTGTTCAAATCCGATCCCGGCGCATACGACTGCCTGATGGACGCGGCCGAGGCCGCCAGCGAATCATGCAGCATCGAACACGAAGGCGTGGAATACGACGCCCTTCTGATCGCCGCGCCGATCCTTGCATGGACTCGCTATTCGATCGCGTCCGGACCGATTGCCCCGGACATGCGCACCACCCTGTCGGCACATCTCGGCGCGCATGTTCTGGCGGCCGACGCACGGCTCCTGCTCGCACCCACGTTGTACGCAATCGACCAGCTGCCGCGCAGCCACGCCGAAACCTATGCGCTGACCCAGCGTATGGCACAAGCCTTGATCAAGAATGCCGCGCTGCGTCCGCAGCCGAACCCGCCCGAGACCGCACCGTTCCTGGCAGACACCCGCTATCTGCTCGCAGTGGTCGCCGCGCCCAAGGGCGACCCCCTGTTCCGCTGGCAAGCCGCGCTCAACCCGGGCGAACGCGATTCGGCGTTCAGGCAGTGGCGTACGCAAGCCACCCCCAACATCATGCAACTGCTGCCCGGGTGCAGCATCGAATTGCTGTTACCCGAAGCGTATTACTTTGCGTGCAGGGAAGCTGACAAGCTTATCCGGCCAGCATCGATCAGCGCCGCCGTGAATTACCTCACCACGACGCTTGGCGTGGATCCCCAGGATCTGCGCGCGATCATCGGCGGCTTCGGCGAGCAGCCAGTCGGCGCACGCATCGATGAGTACCGGATCGGATTCACGCTGCGCCACAGCCCGGAAGTCGTGTACGGCGTGGTGTGGCCGCTTTATGGACAAGAGGATGAAGCGGATCCTGATGTTGCGGCACTGGTGGAAACCATGGGCAGCAGCGACGAGGATGCAATGCTTGGCGAACGCCGTACGCCATTGGAAGAAATCCTGGCGTTGCTGAGGGAATGCGGCGTCGTGCACATCAAGCGGCATGCGGAACGATTTCCGCTGGAGTTTTGCGAAGACTGCGGCGCGCCGCTCTATCCGGACCCCGACGCGGAGCTGGTGCATGCGGAAATGCCGGACGATGCGCCGACCGGAACCGGTCACTTCCATTGAACCCTTTCCGCAGCGCGGGCATCCTTGCTTACCACTTGCTGTAGGGATGCCGCAGCAGATTGGCGTTGACGTACCGGCTATCGTGCGTCACGTCCTCGCCGATCCAATCCGGCTTTGAGAACAGCTGATCCTCGGCCTCCAGTTCAATCTCCGCCACCACCAGCCCGGCATTGTCGCCAAGGAATTCATCGATCTCCCAGGTCATGCCATCGTGAGGAACGCGATAGCGGTATTTCTCGATGATCGGCTTTTCGCAAAGCGTGTCGAGGAACACCTCCGCATCGGCCAGCGGGATCGAATATTCCCATTCGTCGCGGGCCGCTCCCTGGCTTCTCCCTTTGATCGTCAATATCGCTTCCTGCCCCACGATGCGCACCCGCACGATGCGATCGCCATGCGAAGACAGATAGCCTTGACGGATCAACACGCCCTGCCCCAACGTCTTCCAGCGCTCATCGCGCAGCAGAAACTTGCGCTCGATTTCCACACCCATTACGCGCCCTTTCCAAGCACCTGCAACATCGGTTGCAGCACGGCCTGCCCCAGCTTTGCACTGCGCGCGCCGCTCCAGCCGGTCCGTGCATCCGGAAGCTGGGCGTTGTCCTTGAATGGCATCTCCAGTGTCAGCGACACGCATTTGAAGGTATGGCCGATATACTTCGATGCCAGCTGCAGCATCTCTTCGCGGTATTTCGTGGCGGCGTAACCGTGCTCGGTTTGAAAATCCGGATTCGCCCGCAGGAATGCATCAATGAACGCCTGCTGCTCGGCCGCCTGCTCCGGGCTGAAACCCTCCAGCATTTCGCATCCGGCGACGAACACGTATGGCAGCGCCTCATCGCCATGCACATCAAGAAACAGATCGCAGCCGGTTTCATGGATCTTGTTCTTCACCGCATACACTTCCGGGCTGCGCTCCGGCGACGGCGCCATCCATTCACGATTCAAATTGGCGCCGGCTGCATTGGTACGTAGATTGCCGCGCACCGCACCGTCGGGATTCATATTGGGCACCACATACAGCACCGCGTGCTGCAGCAGACGCTGCGCAACCGGATCGCCTTCATCCAGCAATGCACCGACCATGCCCTCGACGAACCATTCCGCCATGGTCTCGCCCGGATGCTGGCGTGCGATCACCCACACTTTTTTCGCTGCGGACGGATTGCCGATCACAAGCAAATCAAGGTCGCGGCCATCCACCGTAGTGCCAAGGCACACGCTGCGAACCAGCGGCGATGTTTGCGCGCGCGCCACCATGTCCAGATGGCGGTCCCAGGAATACGGCTCGAAGTAAGCGTAATAAACGCTGTCGCGTTCGGGCGTATGTTGAATGGTCAACACCCCGCCATCGAATGCGGTTGGCACACGGAACCATTCCTTGCGATCGTAGCTGGCGACGGCCTGATAATCTTTCCAGCCGTCGGGATAGGTCGCCTGCCCTGCGTTCAGGACACGAATGGTGCAGGCTTCGGCGCGGACACCTTGCATCCGAAAATAAAACCACTGCGCGAAGTCGGCATGGGAATCCTTGCGCAAGTGAAGCTGAATATCCTGTGGACTATCGGCCCGCAAGACAACGATGGCTCCGGCATCGAACTGATGACTGATCGCGATTGGCATAGAAGAGACTGAAGGAAATAGGCGGCTGGAAAGCGCATCTCGCAGATGCTATTCTGCGCTTCCCTCGTTCGCGTAAGTGTGCCATGAAGCTTTTCCCGCTGCTTGTTTCCGTTCTCCTCACCCTCACAGGCGGCATCGCCCAGGCCGCGGACGGATGGCCTTCAAGGCCGATTCGGTTCGTTGTCGCCGCACCGGCCGGCTCCTCGCTTGACCTCATTGCCCGCACTGTTGGCGACAAACTGAAGGACCGGCTGAACCAGCCGGTAATCGTTGAAAACGTTCCCGGGGCATCCGGTACTATCGCAACCGCCCAGGTCGCACGTGCCGTGCCGGATGGCTACATCATGCTGCTATCGTTCAACGGGCCGCTTGCCTACATCCAGTTCATGACCAAGCTGCCCTACGATGCGCAACGCGACCTGCAACCGGTGATGCTTGCCAGCTCCCAACCCAACATACTCGCTGTCAATGCCAATCTGCCGACCAGCAATCTCAAGGACTTGATCGCCTATGCCAAAGCCCATCCCGGCCGGCTGAACTATGCGTCGGTCGGCAACGGATCGTCGTCGCACCTGACGATGGAGCTATTTAAATCCATGACCGGCGCTTTCCTTGTTCATATCCCCTACAACGGCGCCCCGCCCGCCGCCGCATCCGTTGCCGCAGGCGACACGCAATTGCTGTTCTCGGTGCCTACGGTGGTCCTTCCCCACGTTCGGAGCGGCAAGGTCAAGGCACTTGCCGTCACCAGCGCTTCCCGGTTTTCCCTGCTTCCCGACATACCGACGATGGCCGAAGCCGGCATGCCGGCGTTCCAGTCGCTTGCCTGGAACGGCGTGCTCGTCCCAGCCAGGACGCCACCGGATATCGTCAAGCGCTTGAATACGGAACTCAATGCCGTCATCCAGATGAACGATGTCAAGAACCGCCTCCACAACGCCGGATTGGAGCCCGTCGGCGGAACGCCGGAAGCGTTCAAGAAACTGATTGATGACGAAGCGGCCAAATGGGAACCTGTGATCCGGAAAACCAAGGCAAAACTGGATTAATGGCTACGCGTAAAGATGGTAGCCATGCGTGGCGGAAAGCGTTATCGCTCTGCTATAATCGCAACTTCGTCGGGGCGTAGCGCAGCCTGGTAGCGTACTTGCATGGGGTGCAAGGGGTCGGAGGTTCGAATCCTCTCGCCCCGACCAATAAAATCAAGGGAAAAGGCCAATCTCCAGATTGGCCTTTTTCATTTTTTGCGCCTCGTGTTTGGCAGGTGTCCGATTGTCGGAAACAGTACAGTCGGGTCTCAGTTCGATTTCTGTCAGCGACCAGTTTCAAGCAGCTTTCCACATTCTTGGCATCACATTTGCGTCAAATTTCAAAATCCCATTTTCCTTTGAGCAAATCATGCCCGACATTTGCCGCCTAACTTCGGCAGGGCGCCACAGACGGGCCGGATCGATACAGTCTTGGTAAAACGCCATGCGGAACGTGTTGAAAGGCTCGCCCTCGCTCGGCGTTCTCCCAAACTCCTGCTATCCATGCAAAGTTGCATCGCGTCATCCATGGGATGCGTGCCGGGCGATGAAGTGCGGGCGAGGCCTATCGGGAATCGGCGGCGGAGACTTCTGGTGGAGAAGCGGAGTTCGAGGCGCCTGTACCCTGCTCGCCCCGCTGTGCGAGCCGCAACCATGCCGCCGCAAAGCTCAGTCCGGCGATCAGATAACAGAATCCGGCAGGTATCCACATCAACAGTCCCGCCAGTTGCTGATCGTCCATTGGCAACAGAGGCGCGTCGCTGACATTGGCGTAATGCGGATACAGCAGCCGTGGTGAAAATGTGATCAGCGCACCGAGCAGGCCGGTATGCATTAATGTCGCGACAATCCACACCACCGCCGTACCGTAACCACTTCCCCCAGACAGCCCGGTACGCCGCATTGCATTCCAGAACAATAGCCCGCTGCCAAAGAACGCAGCGTGCTCCGCGATATGTATCCATCGCGATTGCAATGCCGCTTCGAACAGCAACGGTGCATGCCAGATCCAGATGAGCGCGCCATGAATCGCGAATGCCGGGCCGGGGCGCGACAGAAGGCGCAGAAGCCGATGAACACCGGCCAGGCGGCTGTTCAGGCGTCGCCAGGATGAAGGCATGGCAATCAGCAACGGAGCTTTCGGCTGCGCGAATGCAAACAGGGGCGCGGCAACGGCGATCAGCATCATGTGCTGTGCCATGTGGGCGGCGAAACTGATCTCGCCCAACGCGTCCAGCGGCCATATCAGCGCAATGAACGCCGCTGCCATGCCGGCACAATAACTTGCGATTCGTGTCCAGTCCGTATGTGACGTATCGCTCCTGCGGCGCAGGATGAGGATCCCGCGCGCGTAGAAACCGGCGAACAGGAGCATGGGCACCACGATCCATGGATCCAGCGTCCACCAATGCTCTGCTCCCGGTTCCTGGTGCGCGTGCACCGGAAACGGAAAGGCGATGGTCAGTGCGATCAGGCGGCGCATGTGGGCAACATCGTTACCGGGAAGGCGACCCATACCAGAGCGATGCCCGATACCGCGCT
>NZ_DASZBA010000096.1:0-8441 GCF_035944575.1 Noviherbaspirillum sp. | reverse complement strand
CGCCCTGTTCCTTGAAGAGCCGCGCGGTCGCCAGACCGATTCCGCTGACACCGCCGGTGATCAAAACGATTTTCCCATTCAGCCGTTCCATTGATGTTTCCTTGTTTATTGATGTAGTTAGACCAGGGTTCCCAACGTTCGCATGCGCAGACTCATTGGCGGCACTTCCTCCGAATCGATATGCACGTCGATCAGCGTCGGTCCCTTGCGCATGCAGATCGCATCCATATCAAGCGTTGCAAAATCGTCAGGGCTGCGGATGGTATAGGCATCCGCGCCCATCGCACGCGCCATGGCAGTGAAATCGGTGGCCGGCAGCTTGAACGCGATCCGCTCCGCGCGCGCGAGTTGCTGTCCGTGCTTTACCATCCCGAGCGCGGCGTCATTCAGCACGACGAAGATGACGGTCAATTCTTCCGCCACCGCCGAAGATATTTCCTGCCCATTCATCAGCATGCTGCCGTCCCCGGTGATGCACACTACGGGTACGTCGCGATTCGCGGCGGCGGTGCCTACCGCACCGCCGATTGCCCATCCCATGGGCGCGAAATCCACCGTGACACGCAGCCATCCGCCTTCGCTCTTGCGCCGTCCGATTGCCGCTTCACGATCTTTGCCGCTGATGCGCCGCTCGCTTCTCCTGCGATCCCAAAGCTGAAGGTAATGCACCGCCCAAGCCATGCTGTTGCCGGCATCCGCAAGAAAGCGGGTGCTTTCCGGGAACAGTTGTCCGAGTTCCCGCATGAGCCGCTGGGGTTTGATCGGTACGGCGTCACTGGCGCATTTTTCACTTTCATCCAGAACGAGGTTGCGGTTGGGCTCCTGCAATGAGGACATGATGGGGAAATGTGCAGGGCGGCGCATGTCACGCATGAGTTCCGCGAGACGGCCGAATACCGACAGGATGCGGCCTCTCACATGCAGCCTTGCCACGGGACTGCGGGCAAGATGGTCATCCGATTCGTCGATATGCACGAGCTTCTTATTGAGCAGTGATTCGCTCCAGCCGCTGCTGGTCCATTCGCCCATGCTTGTGCCGATGGCAATAATGAGATCGACGGCTTCAACTCGCAACGCCGCTTCGGCGGATGTATGTCCGGCAAAGCCGAAGACGCCGCGATATAACGGATGCGCAGGATTGATAAAGCCCTTGCCGTCCGGCGTGGTAACGAAGGTGGCACCGACGATCTCGGCAAATTGAAGGATGACACCCGCCGCTTCGCCACACCAACCGCCAATGACGATGACGACATTCTCCGAATCACGCACCAGCCTGGCCAGCGATTCGGTCGCGTTTTCATCCTGCATGGCGGGCGGCTGCAATAGTGCGCGCAAATCATATGCCGCCGTTTTCGACGGGCTCCTGAAAACATCCACGGGAAAGGACAAATGTACCGGCCCACGCGGCGTGCGGGTGGCGCGCATCAGTGCGTTGATGATTTTCTGTTCGAGTTGTTCGGGATGCGAGACGAGCGAGTTGTAATGTGTGCAATGGCTCAGCATGCCAAGCGTGTCGATACCGGTGCAGGACGATTCCTGCAGTGCCCGTTTGCCGAACGCCGGCAGCGCCGGTTGGCCGGTGATGACCAGAAGCGGAATGCTGTTGTCGTAAGCGCACGCGACGCCTGTGATGATATTGGTCGCGCCGGGGCCGGAGGTCGCGCAGCAGACACCGAGCTTGCCGGTTTCACGCGCATAGCCATCGGCCATGAATGCCGCGCCGGATTCATGGCGGGCAAGCATCGGACGAATACGGCCCCTGCGACTGCTTCTCGCAATCGCGTTATAAAGCGGTTCTATCGCGCCGCCCGGAACGCCGAAAATGTATTCGACACCGATCTGTTCGAGATAAGCGATCAGTAAATCGGCGACTTCGAATGGCTTGTCGTTGATGGTGTTTAGTTGTATGACGTCACCGGCATGGTTCCGGCTATCGTCGTCCGGTGCGAGCTCGGTATTGGTCGGCATGGGTTTCTCGCTATGACATTGCGCAGCGCTTTGTAAGCGCCGCAGACATGGACACAGCCATCGTGATGTTAAGCCGAAGGCCGGCGATTACTCGCAGGCAATGTTACCGTAATTCACCGTCGATGCACGACTGGTTTTTGTGTTGTTACAGCTTTTTACCGAAACGTATGGCTAACAAAATGCAAGACATACATGCTTGGCAATACCATGAAACGCCACAACACCGTTGTAATTTTTGTTAGTAATGTTCCCGATGCATAAAGTAACGGTCATGCACAACTGCATAGCAATTGCTAAATAATTAGGGCTTGGGCACAAAGCGATAAGCGTAACCAGCCTGCCATGCAAGCCGCATGGCAATTGAGGAAGCACTCTACGCTGTGGCAGAAAATCGCCAAGCAGTCCATGCCTGACGCGATAAAGGGTTTGCTCCAGGCGACGGCAGTCAGGCGAACTCAAACAGTCCGGCAATCGATGGACCGCGCTGGCTGGGCCCGGTGCAAAAAATGCTGCCCCATGTGGCGCATCGCACGGGGCTTGCGTGCCGCAACATACTTATGGATACGTGGTACGCGACGAAGGAACTGATGCTGTTTATCGAATCGCTTGGCAAGATTTACTACTGTCCATTGAACAGCAGTCGCCTGGCCGACGTCTCGGCGCTGCATTGTATTACCGGCATGCCAATTCGCTGCGCTTGAGTCTTAATTGCTGTGTCTGCAAGAGGCAACGAATTCCGACACGGACGCAACGCGTGCAGCGTGGATAGCTTGTGGAATACTGTGCGGTTTGTCGCTGCAATGTTTTGCCACCTCGCCTGCATTAACTGCCTGGGCGGCCGCCAGCGCACCACGGAGATAAGGCGCTTGAGGAAATGGTCGGTCCATGAAACCAGCGCGTCCGCGATGA
Source organism: Noviherbaspirillum sp. (assembly GCF_035944575.1). Classification (GTDB taxonomy): domain Bacteria; phylum Pseudomonadota; class Gammaproteobacteria; order Burkholderiales; family Burkholderiaceae_D; genus Noviherbaspirillum. The sequence continues at coordinate 5,564 of NZ_DASZBA010000096.1, read as the reverse complement.
TCGCATTCGGACGCCTGCAGCATTTCGATGAAACGCTGCGGTTTGCGGAAAGCGTCGCAGCGCTCGAATAATTTGACGATCGTGTCGGCCCGCAATTCCAGTGCGCGTCCGACGTTGCCGTGTTCGCGGGCAGTCATGCGCGCGAGATCGCGGCAGTCGTTTGGAATCTTGAGGCGCTGGCACACTTGCTCCACCAAGGCGGCGCTGCGGCCTTCATGACCGTGATGACGGGGCCACTCGGATGCCGGTGTCGTTCCCTTGCCGAGATCGTGCATCAGCGCAGCGCAACGTATCGCGAGATTGCACCGCTGTTGTGCCGCATAATCGATAACCATCATGACATGCACACCGGTATCTATTTCAGGATGATGTTTTTCCGGTTGCGGTACACCCCAAAGCGCATCAAGTTCCGGCAATATGCGCGCCAGCGCGCCGCAATCGCGCAGCACCTCGAACATGCGCGATGGTTTGGCTTCCATCAGACCGCGCGACAATTCCTGCCACACCCGTTCCGGCACCAGCGCATCAACTTCCCCCTGCTCCACCATGTTGCGCATCAGGGCTGTCGTTTCGGGCGCGACGGTGAATTCGGTAAACCGCGCAGCGAATCGCGCCACGCGCAGGATGCGCACCGGGTCCTCGGCAAAGGCGGGCGACACATGACGGAAGACGCGCTGTTCGATGTCGCGGCGGCCATGGAATGGATCGATCAGCGTCCCGTCCTCGGCCTTGGCGATGGCATTGATGGTCAGGTCACGCCGGATCAGGTCCTGTTCGAGCGTGACGTCGGAAGCGGCGTGGAAGACGAAGCCCTTGTAACCGGGAGCGGTCTTACGCTCGGTACGGGCAAGCGCATACTCTTCGTGAGTTTCCGGATGCAGGAAGACGGGAAAATCCTTGCCGACCGGCGTGTAGCCCAGCGCGACCAGGCTCTCGGGCGTGGCTCCCACCACGACGTGATCATGATCCTGCACCGGCAAGCCGAGCAGTTCATCCCTTACCGCGCCGCCGACAACATAGGTTTTCATGTTGCTACGAAGTTTGATCCGGATAGCTCTCGTATTTTTCCAGACGCTCGGTTTCGGCGAGGGCCTCGCGTATCCACTGCGCCACGGCGGGATGGTCGGCCACCCGGTCCGCATAAGCTTGCAGGGCAGGCGCCAACGCCACATCGTAGGTGCGAAAACGCATGACGACCGGAGCGAAATATGCGTCGGCGATGGAAAATTCACCGAAAAGGAATTTATGCGGACCGGAGCGCGCCAGGCAGTCTTCCCAGATTTCGCAGATGCGTCCGATATCACCCTGCGCTTCCGCCGTGCGGCCCTTTCCGGGAAAGCGGGCCCGGATGTTCATCCACATCGCCGACCGCAGGCCGGAAAATCCGGAATGCATTTCCGCGCAGATGGAACGGGCGTGCGCTCTTGCCGCCACATCAAGCGGCCACATGGCTTTTTCGCGGAATTGTTCGGCAACGTATTCGCATATCGCGAGCGAGTCCCACACCTTGATTTCCCCCGCGACCAGTATCGGGACGCGGCCGGCGGATGAGTATTGGGCAATGTGCGCCGCAGTCTCCGGGCGGCCCAGGCTGAGACGAACTTCTTCGAAGGGAATGCCGAATGCGGTCATCGCGACCCAGGGACGCATCGACCAGGATGAATAGTTTTTATTGGCAATCACGAGCTTGAGGCCGGCGTTCTCAGCGGCATCAAGCGTGCGTGACAAGGTGGGGTCAAGTTCGGTGGTTTGCATAACAGCTGTCTGGATGGCTCGGTTGTCCGGACCATGAGGATAAGGGTTTTGCAGTGTTTTGCCAAACAGTCATCTTTGCCAGCTATTTATTCAATACGAAAGAATGCTGTCGAAGGCTTTGTTGACCGGTTGCTTTCCACCAAGCAGCATCGGCGGAAAAGCACCCCGGACAAGCTTCCGTGGCCGTTATGGCAACTCGCTCGGCACAAATTCCTTCGGCCCGACCATGCCCAGCCGCGCCTTCAGGGATTGCGGCTTGCCCTCGAACAAGGCGGCGTAGTAGGTGGCGTTGGACAACACCTTCTTGACATAGTCGCGGGTTTCGCTGAAGGGAATCGACTCGGCGAAGATGGCACCTTCCACCGTATTCGGCAATGTCGAGCGCCATGCGCGAGGCCGGCCCGGACCCGCGTTATAGGCCGCCGTCGCCATCGCCTGGGATCCATCGAGGTCGCCCAGCACCATGTTCAGATAGTTCGTGCCGAGCAGGATGTTGGTATTGATGTCATTCACTTCGCTTTGCGAGAAGTTGTTCATGCCGATCTTGCGTGCGACCCATTTCGCCGTCGCTGGCATCAGTTGCATCAATCCCGAGGCACCGACATGCGAACGCGCATTGAGAATGAAGCGCGACTCCTGCCGTATCAGGCCATACACCCACGCCATATCGAGGCCGAGGTTCTGTGTCGCGGTCTGCATCACATCGCGGAACGGCGATGGGAAGCGCTGCGTGAAATCCACTTCGACCTTGGTCCGGTCTGACGTATTGACCATCCGGTCAAGCGAATTCTTTTGCCGTGCGTACTCGGCGGCGGCAAGAAGCTGGCGCTCGTTCATCCGGCGCAATTGCCAGTTCCATTCACGGTAACCTTCAAACCGCATATTCAGGTCGATCAGCTTGAAGGCATCGCGGAAGCCCTGGTTTTCCGCCATCGGGGCGATCTCTTCCGGTGTAACCGGCTGGGCTCGCGGCGGCACAACGATTTTTTGCCCCAGCTCTTCCGTCGCAAGCTGACCGTAGAAATTGCTTTGGCTGACGATGGTCAGGAACTGCGCCGTCGCTTCCTCCTGCTTGCCTTCAGCCTTGTAAGCCCGGCCCAGCCAGTAAACCCAGGCAGGGTCATTTTTCACGTTCGTCGGCATCGCCTCGATCGCCGACTTGACCAGCTTCCAGTCGCCCGCGCGCAACGCCGCCCGTACTTTCCAGTGGTGTCCTTCAGGCGACAGCGGCGCACCCGCGGTCCGATGCCAATAGACGGGGGCGTCCGGTGCCAGCTTGAGCGATGACTGCAGCGCGATCTGGGACCACGCAATCGCCAGTTCCGGTTTGCTCAGCTTGTCATCCGATTCCAGCAGCGCGCTGACCGCCTGGGAAGGATTGGCCTTCGCTACGCGGCCAAGGGCGACGAGAAATGTTTCGCGGGAAGCGCGGCCGCTGCCGGCACCGCGTGCAACCACTGCCGCCGGCTTCTCGATCGCCTGCATGAGCGCCGATTCGCTTGCATCGGTAAGCGGGGCAAGGCGGCGGATGGTGGATGTGGAGCCACTGTCGGCGGCCATGCGGATCTGTGCCCAGACATCGCCGGCGCTGAACTGGCCGTTCCCCACCAGGGTGGTAATCAATGCAGGACAGGCTTCGCCGTAATTGGCCGGCGATACCAGGACGCTGCGTGCTTCTTCCGCAACGCTCTTGCCACGCAGTGCCCGCGACATCAAGGCATAGCATTTGACCTGGATATCATCATTGAGCTCGAATTGCGGGTATTGCTCATCAAACAGCGCCCAATTCCGTGACCGACCCAGCTCTAGCAGCCAGTCGTTGCGCAAGCGGTCGGCGATGGCGGTGCCGGCATAGCGATTAAGATAATCGCGGATTTCCTGTTCCGGGGTCGCAAGAAAACGCGCCTTCAGGCGGTAGTAATCGACATAGGATGGGATGGAATAACCGGAAAGGCGGCTGGCGAGTTCCTCGGCCTTGGCCGCATCGCCGCTTCGGGACGCATCGCGCAATGCGAGGAATGCAGCATCGTCGTTGGCATAATTTACTACGCGCTTTTGCGCATGAGCACCGGGCGCCGACAGTACAACGGCGACTGTCGCAAACGCAATGGCAAACCTGTTCAATCGAGACATCAATCTAACGCCTTTAGACACTGAATTTAGATACAGAAATTACTGGATGAAAGAATTCTAGAATAGCATGCAAGGCCACCGACCCGCGTCAACCATTGCGTCATATCATGACTAACAAACCAGTAGACAAAACCACTTTGCGCCGGATGCTGCTTGCCGCTAGACAATCGATTCCGATGGAAGTTCGCCGGCGGCAGGATGAATCCATTGCCCATCGCATCATCGAATGGTGGCATACATGCCGGCCGAACAAGCTTGGTGTGTATTTACCCATACGTGGGGAACCCGAATTGCACGCGGCCTACGTGAAGCTGCACGCACTCGGCGTGCAGCTCGCACTGCCGATGGTCAAGGACAAGGGCGCGCCATTGCTATTCGTGGCATGGCAACCGGGAGATCCGCTCAGTGTCGATGCGATGGGAATCCCGGGGCCCGTCGCGACGGCGGCCGAGGTGCAGCCCGATGCCCTGCTGATACCGTGCGTCGGTTTCAGCGAAGCCGGATTCCGCCTGGGATATGGCGGAGGATACTACGACCGGACATTGGCCCGGACGCCGAGACCGATGACCGTCGGCATCGCGTATCGCTGCCTGAAGGCGGACATCCAGCCTGCGCCGTACGACGTGCCGATGGACGTCATCATCACTGAATGACAGTCTGTTCGGCAGGAACGAAAAAGCCGGCTTGCGCCGGCTTTTTATCGAACGCGCATCAATGCGTCATCGTCAGGTCTTGTAGATACCGCATGCGACGACGAGATCGCCAACCCGTTGGAAATACGACGACTTTACCTTGATCTCGTTCGTCACCGGGTGCGCCCATTTGTATTCCATCCAGCCATGACCGGTTGATCGTGCGATCTTTGCCATTTCGACCACAAAGAACTTGCCGTCGACATCCTTGCTGACGGGTCCCGCGCCAAGCGTCCGCGGGTTGTTGCCATGGGCGACGAATACCGCATCATTGAGGCCGAATGCCATCAGATAAAGATCGCGGTCGACGAATTGCCCCTTGCCCAGCTTGTTGATCTCCGCGAGCAGCGCATCCTTGCCATGCATCTTGTAGTACTCGGCGCCTCGCTTGACCAGCTCGGCCGCCTCCTCCGCATTGCCGTACTCCCTGTCGCCCAGGTTGAATCCGGCGACCGCCTTCATCAATGCGACGGCCTGCTCGTTCAAGCTTACCGCCGTCCGGGTGGCGTCTTCCACCAGCTTGGCGTTCTGCTGCGTCATACCGTCGATCTGGGTAATCGCATTATTGACCGAATCGATACCGGCGCTTTGTTCCCTGCTGGCTCCGCTGATTTCCTTGATGATCGACGCGACGCGCTTGACCGAGGAAACAATCTCCTCCATCGCCTTGCCCGCGTCGTCGACCAGCTTGCTGCCGGCGTCCACTTTCTCCACCGAATCACCGATCAGCGTCTTGATTTCCTTCGCCGCGCTTGCCGAGCGCTGCGCCAGGGTACGCACTTCCGCCGCCACCACCGCGAAGCCCCTGCCCTGCTCACCTGCGCGAGCCGCCTCCACCGCGGCGTTCAACGCGAGGATATTGGTCTGGAATGCGATACCGTCGATGACGCTGATGATGTCAACGATCTTGCGGGAACTGTCCTTGATGGAACCCATGGTCTGTACGACCTGCCCGACCACTTCGCCGCCCCTGACCGCATATTC
>NZ_DASZBA010000095.1:0-9211 GCF_035944575.1 Noviherbaspirillum sp. | reverse complement strand
TGTTTAAGAAAAGCAAAGCCGGCTCCGGTTTCAAGAGTGGCAAAGTGTCATCGGGTGTGGCAGAACAGAAAGCTATCCTGGAGGAACTCGGTTATACATTCGATAGCGTGACAAAGAAAAGCGGTTGGAAGTGGATTACGTCCGCAGCAGGTTCCCAGCAGCATCACCCGACTGAAGGCGATGCCATCGAGGACGCGTGGCGCGATGCCGGTGAACGTACCCAGGCGGCAATGATTATTCCTGCCGACACGTGGGAACGCATGAGCATCAAGGAGCAGGCCGAGCTGATTCAAGAAGCGCTTTCCGGCTTGTGACTCGTTCACCGGGGCATCGATTGCAGCAAGCACTTATGGTGGCGCCACAGTGACGCTTCGTTAACGCCAGTCGGCACAAGGATGACGGCTCGCGCAACGCTTGCATTTTCCAGGAGGGCAACGCAACCATTGCTGCTCTTGCAATCAAGCCGGATCGGCCCAATACGGGCCGGTCGATCTGCGTTAACAAACGAGACATCCTCACTATTGCTTTTGCGATAGCCTCATGTACTGACACGGGACAGGTTTGCCGGGCGCGCCGACCGCCGTTGGATCGACAACGTTTCCCGTAGAAGCCGGTCACCGCGGATGCTGTGTAGTGAGTTGCGCATTGACCACGACGTCATCCACATCGCATCGGGTGAGGGGATCTTCAGCGAGCCGACGGCCGATTTCAACGCCAGACCGCCGTATCCAGCATCGTTTAACGCAGGCGGCTTCACGCGTCCTCGTCTTTTATTGGTGCCGATGGCAGGCGCAGATCCGCGAAGGGGGCAGCCACATCGACGTAGCGCATCGCTGACTGCACGTTTTTCCAGCCGACGTATTCCATCAGTGTTTTCAGGTCCCATCCATTCGAGATAGCCCAGGTAGCGAAGCCACGCCGCAGCGAATGGCTGCTATAGAGCCTGGCCGAAGCCATGCCGGCATTGGCCAGCATCGAGCGAAGCAGCGGCACCAGGCTGTCGGTGCGCAATGCGTGCTGGCTGACATGCCCCCAGCGATCGATCGCCCGAAATACCGGGCCCCGATCGAGATGGGCGGCACCCGTCCAGTCCAGATACGCTTCTACCGGGCACAGCCTGGCTAACGCCGGCACTTTGAATGTTGAGCCGCGATAGGTCCGGTCTGCCTTGGTGTGCGTGAAATAGCAGGTCATGCCCTCCCCTGCGCTCGCCTGCACGTGCTCAATACATAACCGGGTCAGCTCGTCGCCGCGAAACCCCCTCCAGAAGCCGAGCAGCAATAACGCCTTGTCGCGCCGGTGGCGCAATGCAGCGCCACGCGCACCGACGCCATCCGCCTGGGCAATGGCGCCATCAAGCCACCCGGCAACGTGCTCGATGGATTCCAGCCCCATGGGTTTGGCCTGCTTTTGCTGCACCGGGTGCAATGCCCCGATACCGCGCAGCACCTGGCGCACCACCGGCGCCTTCGTTGGATCCGGGAAGCCTTGTTCGTTGTGCCAGCGTGCCAGCGCTGCGAGTCGGTGGCGCAGCGTATGGACCGACAGCGTTGGTGCGTAATGGGCAAGGTAGCGCGACACGCTGTCGGCAGTGGCAGGCAGGAAGCCACCCCACTCCACCTCGAAATGACGGATCGCCGACCCGTAGCTTTGGCGCGTGTTGTCGCGGGTAGCAGCGTCAAGATACAAATCGCGCGTGTTCATCGCATGAAAGCGGTCGGTCGCAAATCAGGGATTACGGGACCGACCATAGAAAAGGATGTGGAAACAGTCATCATACCGGATAATCTTTGTTTATCCGATGTGAAATACGGATTGCACAGTGTGCGGCAAGTACGCTAATCTATTATGTTATTACGTGGTATGTAACACAGTACGATATTTACCGGAGTGATGATGGCCCGCAGCGGATTGCACAAATCGGAAGTCAGGAAAGCGCGCGATACCCTGCTCGCCCAGAATCGGCACCCGTCGGTCGATGCGGTTCGCATCGCGCTCGGCAATACCGGCTCGAAATCCACCATTCACAAGTATCTGAAAGAACTTGACGACGAAGACGGTGCAGCCGATCTACGCACGCCCTCTCTGAGCGACACGCTGCAGGATCTGGTCCAACGCCTGGCTGCGCAACTGCAGGCCGAAGCGCGCACTGAAATCGACGCATTGCAGGCAGCGCACGCAGATCGCGCGCGCCAGCATGCGGACGAGCTGGCCGCCGCACGCGCGGAAATCGGCCAGCGGCAGGCCCAGGTGCAGCACCTGGAATGGCTGCTGCAGCAGGAGGCGGAAGCGCACCACCAGACGCGCCAGTTACTGCAGCAGGAAACGATTGCACGCCACACGGCTCAACAGCAGGCAGGCGATTTGCAGGTTCGCCTGGCCGATAACGAGACACATCGGCAATCGCTGGAAGACAAGCACCGGCATGCGTACGAAGCGCTCGAACATTACCGGCAATCCGTCAAGGTGCAGCGGGATGGGGATGAGCGCCGTCATGAGTTGCAGTTGCAGCAGGTGCAGGCAACTTTGCGTCAGGCACAGCAGGCGGTCGTCGTCAAGCAGGAGGAAGCGACGCGGCTCAACCAGGAAGGCGTGCGGCTGATTGCCCAACTGACGCACACCCGTCAAATGCTTCACGATGCACAGGAAAATAACCGGCAGCTCGCGCAGGGCCTGGAAACCCTGCAGGCGAAGGCACAGCAGGCACCGGTTCTGGAAGCGCAATTGGCGGAAAGAAATGCTCAGGTCCAGCAACTGGCGGCGCAGCTCGCTGCAACCAGCGCGACCGTCAATGATTTGCATGGTCAGATCCGTACGCTTGAGCTATCGATCGCACAGTCGCGGTCGAAAGCCGAAGCCGAGCAAGGCCTCGTCGCGGAATTGCGCACTTACCTGGAGAACCGTGATCGGTCGGCGACGAAGGAGGCAGGTGTATGAAGCCGCTTGCCTAATAACAACCGTGGCATGAGCGTGGTTAGGTAGAAGCCCGGAAACAACGCGCAGCCGTTTCGCGACTCATGTTGTCCGCACGCATAAAGAGAATGCCTGCCACTTTTCGGCGGACCATGTCGAATTTCGCTCCAGCCCCCATGACATCGTCGCCCTTTTCAACAAGTGGCAAGCGGGATCACATCATGTGCGTTCGAAAATCGCGGCAATCCCCTGCCCGCCACCGATGCACATCGTCACCAGTCCATAGCGCTTCTGCGTACGCTTTAACTCATAGAGGCATTTCACGGTGATGATCGCGCCGCTAGCGCCGAGCGGATGCCCCAATGCAATTGCGCCACCATTGGGATTGGTCTTTGCCGGATCGAGGTCCAGTCCACGGCATACGCCGAGCGATTGCGCGGCAAAGGCCTCGTTGGATTCGATCACATCCATGTCCGCAAGCGAAAGCCCGGCACGTTGCAGTGCCAGTTTCACGGCTGAAATCGGTCCAGTGCCCATCAGTGACGGATCCACGCCCGCCACGGCATACGATACGAGGCGGGCAAGCGGCGCAAGCCCGGCGCGCGAGGCAGCATCGGCGTCCATCAGTACGACGGCTGCCGCGCCGTCATTCAGGCCGGACGCATTTCCTGCCGTGACCGTCCCGTTTTCCTTCTTGAAGGCTGGCTTCAGCTTCGCCAGCGCTTCCGCGGTGGTACCGGCCTTGGGATGTTCGTCGGTCTCAAACAGCGCGATGCCATTGCGGCTTTTGATCTCGACCGGTACGATCTGCTCCTTGAAATACCCTGCTTCAATTGCTGCCACTGCCTTGCGCTGGCTTTCCGCTGCGAACGCATCCTGTTCTTCACGAGATATCCCGTACAGTGCCGCCACATTCTCGGCAGTGATCCCCATGTGTCCGGCACCGAACGGGTCCTGGAGCGCGCCTAGCAACATGTCCAGCATGGATGCGTCACCCATGCGTGTGCCCCAGCGTGCACCCTGCATGACATAAGGCGCGCGGCTCATCGTTTCCACGCCACCGCCCACGGCAATCTCGCCATCGCCGAGCTGGATGGCATTCGCGGCCGTGATGATCGCCTGCAGCCCCGATCCGCACAAGCGATTGAGTGTCAAGGCAGCCGATTCCTTGGCCATGCCGGCATTGATCCCGGCCACACGCGACACATACATGTCACGCGGTTCACACTGTATGACATTGCCCATGACGATCTGCTGTGCGGCGGCCGGATCGACCTTCGCACGCAAAAAAGCCTCCTTGACGGCGATCGTCGCCAGATCAGCGCCGGCGAAGTCCTTGAGCGCGCCGCCAAAAGTACCGATCGGCGTGCGCGCCGCACCAACGACCACCACATTCTTCTTGTCATTCATTTTTCATTCCTTTCCGAAATCCCATGCGAAAGCCATCAACTGGAGCAATGGCGTGTCTCGTTATGCGGGTTGGCGCCACCTGCGTCGCACCATGCCATCTTGTTTCCCGAAGTAATTCCGGGACGACATTTCCCCAAGACCCTCCATCGTAAACGAATGCGCCAGTTTTCAATAGAGCATGCTGCGAAACCATGGAGCACCGGACTGTCGCCTAGCCGTTTGCAGAATGAAGCGGTTGGAACGCAGTTCGCTTGGGTTTTATACTTCCAGCCGCTCCTTGCGGGCAGCGGCATTATTCCGCGAACCGTCAAGCGTTCCCGCGAAGACGACGACACCATGCCCCATGACCTCGAAGCTGCTTTTCAAGCAGGAAGGACAAAGAGGATGGCTTTGACGAGTACAAAGGTCGGGCGTCCAGGAGCGACCGCTTTCGGCACATTGCTCCCATCTCTTCGGCCGCTGAAGTCGCGGCAACACACCTTGGCATTCAAGACATGGAGAGCAGCGTGCTCATTTCCAACAGTCTTGCGGAGCATGCCGACTGGGTTGCCCGGGATGCGGCATTCGGCTTTGAACGATTTTTTCTGCACAACGTGCTTCGCGATCAACGACGGCTTTTGTCCGAATCGGCCCAACATGTCATGCCGTTGTTCACCTGAGGCGCATTGGCGGTGATGCCGTCATGAATGCACCTGCCGTGCATGCTGCATCTTGTCTGAACTTGCGTCAAACGCGCTGTCTACCAATTAGGCCTGTTGTTCGAGGGATTCCGCTGGAATGTTCCACCATGCCTGCTGTGGGTCAACGAATACGTGTCGCGATTCAGTGCGGAGTACCGTACAAGATACATGCGATGCAATATGAAACTATGAAGGAGCAAGCATGAGCGAGTTAAGAGAAGTGGATGACCGGCTGATCGATGCCATCGTGCAGTGCGATCCCGAGGGAGTCGTTGCATGCCTGTCACAAGGCGGCAATGTCAGTGTTACGGATATGAATGATTGGACACCGGTACATTTTGCAGCCGCCTGTGGTGCTCCGACAGTCATGTCACATCTGATTGGTGCCGGAGGCAATATACATGGCAAGACCTTGGATGGCAGCACACCGCTGATGATCGGCGCAAACCTCGGCCACAGGGATCTCGTAGACCTGCTGCTTACCTCCGGAGCCGACGTGCATGAACGCGACCAGATGGGTGCGACGGCCTTGATCTATGCGTCCAATAACGGTCATACCGAAGTCGTCAGGCTGCTGCTGGAAGCCAGCAGCAATGCCGGCGATAAAGAGGACGATGGCATGACGGCACTGCATACGGCAGCCAACAGTGGCCATCCTGATACGGTGCGCGTTCTGCTTGAGGCGGGCGTGCCTCTGGACGAGCTCGACAAGTACGGAATGACGGCACTACTGATGGCCGCCGGTAACGGGCATGTCGATGTTCTCGACGTGCTGCTCAAGGCCGGCAGTGATGTACACATGCAGGATGAGCTGGGTTACACCGCCTTGCATTGGGCCGCAAATTACGGGCATACGGAAGTCGTCAGGGCGTTGCTTGCCGCGAATGCGGACTTGCATGCGCTTGAAAGCGAAAGCATGACGGCGTTGCATGTGGCGTCGATCAGCGGCCATGCTGCTGTCATGCAATTGCTTGTCGAAGCCGGGGCGGATGTCAATGCGCAGGATAGTAGCGGGTGGACAGCTTTGCATTTTTCTGTCGGCAGCGGACATGCGGAGGCCGTGGGCTTGCTCGTCAACCGTGGAAGCAACGTTCACATACGCGGCATGGATGGCTGGACGGCACTCCATCTTGCAGCCAGCAACGGCGATACGGAAGTATGCCGGTTGCTGCTGGACGCTGGGAGCAATCTCAAGGATAAAGAGGACAATGGATGTACCGCCCTACATCTTGCAGCGGACGGCGGTCATGCCGGCACGGTAGAGCTGCTGCTTGCGGCGGGCGCGGACACGGCCGAGAAAGAAAACGATAAGTTCACGGCACTGCATCTAGCTGCGTCGAACGATGACACGGACACGATCGGCCTTTTGATCGCGGCGGGAGCGCCAGTGGACAGCAAGGACAATGAAGTATCCACGCCGCTGCACTTTGCGGCGAGCGAAGGCAATGTGGAGGCAGTCCGCATGTTGCTCGAAGCTGGTGCCAGCGTTCATGCAAAAGACCATGATGCGTGGACGCCTCTGCATTTTGCAATGAAAGGCGGACATGCCGACGTAGTAATGCAACTAATCAATGCCGGCGCTTCACTTGAAGAAATGGATAGTCAGGGCATGACGCCTGAAATGGCTGCAGTCAATGACCCAGATATGCTTGCGCTTATTTCTGCAGTAAAGACTCAGCGGGCCGCTTCACCGTCCTTACCGAGCGCAAAGTGAGGCGTGACAGGATCGATTGGTTAATCCAACGACTCGACGAGCTTTCTATCGGGATTCCGAAAGCAACGATGTTCTCGGAAGGTCTTCTGCGCCAATCGCCCGCATCACGGATCCGCTGGCGAGATTGTGGATTCATGACAAATGAAGGGCGGCCACATCAGGGCCGGCACCCACGGCCGAGGCAGTGATGCGTTTGGAGTAGAAAAGCTCACCCCAAGGCAGGATCGTCGTGATTGCCCTGACTTCCTGTTGAGCAGCGTCGAATTCCTTGATGATCGTCTGCATGCGCGGGCCATCACCTCCGCCGAACAAAGGCCAGAGTCGCACTGCGATGACTTGAGCTCCTGTTTGCGAGGCGCAGGCTCTCAACAATGCCAAGACTAGGGCTATCAGGGATTGTGGTTTCGCCATGATGCGACCAAGGATTGGGTTACTCAACGTCCACACTTGCTTGCGCAATGCGGGTCGCTCTCTCAAACGCGTCAACGCACCACTGCTGCATGTGGCTCTGCTGCCCGCCGCAGCACAGTGATGCATGGCAGCCGGCAGGCCTCTCTTCGTTGCACGCGGTGGCTTACAACGGATCCGTCGGCCTGCGCCCAAAGGTACGGATGGCATTCAGCACCCCGGCGAGTTCATCGGGTGTGGCAGGTGAAGAGCCGCCAAGATGTTCGCCGGTTGACGACTAGAACTTGACCGAAGTGCCGACGGCGCCCGCGTCGACGATATGCACCTTTGCAACATGAGCGAGGTTCACCTGCCAGCCGGCATCAATTTCGATAAACATGTCTTTCCTTTAGTTAATGAAAGCAACTCGACAGAAGCTGGTGTCCGCTGCTTAGACGCATCAGCTCTCCTATTTCCTCACCGCCTGCGCGCGCCGAATTGGCCCATGAAGGTTGCGTTTAGAGGCAACAAACCGTCAACAATTCAGCCAGCGTTTAGGACGCAACGCAACCGCCGGCTTCCTGGATAATGGATGTCGTCAAACTCGATGAGTTGCATTCAACATTCAGACGGTTTCGATCAGCCAAACCGTATCCGAAGTCATGTCGCGCCATGCGCTATTCATCGCCCGCACAAATCGGCCGGGATAAGATCAGCAGGAAATGTGATTACGCAACAACGCTCTTAACAGCAGCCGCGGATCCGGCAATTGGGACAACTGCCACAAAATGCTATCGCCGAAGCGCAAGGGTGGCGCCTTACAGGGCGACAAGTTTCGCCCTGCTTCAAGCGCCAAAAGCATGTATCCCTAACGGGCGCGCCGAAGCACCGCTGCGAACCAGTCATGCCGTCGCCAGTCCTAGTTACAGCTTCCAGCTAAACCTGGTTGTGCGCATTGCACGCCAGAATAGAGCGGCGTTCACGTGGCATGGAAGCCGCTCGCAAAAGGTGCCCTTGCAAGAGAATATGTGAGGGCTAACTAGGGAATAAGTACGAGGAGAAAATCATGACGAACAACGGGTCGGCAAGCCAGGATGGGCAACAGAACGCGAGCCCGGCATCCGGCGGTGACCAGAAAGCGCCGGATCCGGTCAATACCGCGATTTCGTCCGGCCATCCACTCGACCGCGTGGGCGGTGCGGGACTTGGGCAGCCGCCTGGGGAAAGCGACGTGCCGGCAATCACCCAGCCCACAGAAAAGAAGGCCGCCGATCCTCAGGACAGAAGAGACACCAGCGCCTGACATGTTGGGCTCGCGCTTTTCCTCATCAATGCTGGCTGATTGCGAGTGCGTTTTCGCATGACCGAAGACCATCAGCGTCGCGAGGCTTGGAACATTGTGAAAGCAGGAACCCGCCGGATGCTCGCCCGGCCGGCAGCGCCGGCTGCCGGACTCGGCCCGTGATGGCGATGCTTTTCATTATTGCTGCCACAGCGCGCTTATTGTGCGAGTGCCGCCGTCAGCTCGGCGTAGGCAACTTCGCTGGTTCTTTCGAATTGCAGCGGCGTCACTGAGATGCAGCCGTCGGCCACGACACGTGTTTCACTCGCCGGGGCATCCTGGAACGGCTCGCGGTTGAACTGAAGCCAGTAATAATCTAATCCACGCGGATCGGTGCGTGGCAGGACATGGATGTTCTTGACGATTCCCGCGCCTTGCCTCGTGCAGGTGAGCGGCCCGGCGGCCTGCGCGGCGACGTCGGGGAAATTGACGTTCAGGCAGGCTTGACTGCTCCAGCCGACCCTGACCAGGCGCTCGATCACACCGGGAGCCAAGACGCGCGATGTCTCCCACCGCACTGCATCGCGGTCCGAGAACGCCTGGCTTAACGCGATCGATGGAATGCCGAGCAGCATGCCGGTCATGGCGGCCCCCACGGTGCCGGAAAACACGGTTTCTATACCGAGATTGGCGCCGCGGTTGATACCTGAAAGAATCAGCGCCGGCGGTGCGTCGGCCATGAGATGCTGCACCGCCATGACCACACAATCGCCGGGGCTGCCTGAGACGCTGTAGCGGCACTCTCCGAGCTGATTGGCGCGCAGG
>NZ_DASZBA010000094.1:0-18276 GCF_035944575.1 Noviherbaspirillum sp. | reverse complement strand
CCGGCCGAACGATGGACCCGCAACAGGTCAGCGCCATCGTGCATCTGGTGGCCAGCAGCGTCCCCGACCTGCCGATCAAGAATGTCACGGTCGTGGACCAGAACGGCAACCTGCTGTCGGACGCCGGCAGGAACGCCGCCGGCAACACGCTCGATCCGAGCCAGCTGAAGTATGTCGACGAGCTGCAACAAAGCATCGTCAAGCGCATCGAGTCGATCCTTACACCCATTCTCGGTCCGGGCAACGTCCGCGCCGAAGCCACTGCGGACATCGATTTCTCGCACAGCGAGCAGGCGGCGGAAGTCTATAAGCCCAATCAGACACCGGCCACTTCCGCGATACGCAGCCAGCAAAGCAGCGAATCGATCAATGGCAATGGTGCCACCGCTTCCGGAGTGCCGGGCGCGCTGTCGAACCAGCCGCCTGCCCCGGCAACCGCGCCGCTTACTGCGCCCGCTGCCGGAGCGGCGGGCACCCCGGGTACCGCGCCAGGCGCCGCGCCGACTGCCGTTCAGAAAGACATGACCGTCAACTATGAAGTTGACAAGACCGTGCGCTATGTTCAGCAGCCGATGGGCGGCGTCAAGCGCTTGTCGGTTGCCGTGGTCGTCAATTACAAGAAGGAAGTCGACAAGGCCGGCAAGGTCACCATGAAGCCGCTGTCGGAGGCCGAGAAGACCCAGATCACCGACCTCGTCAGGGAAGCGATGGGATTCAACAAGGACCGCGGCGACAGCCTGAACGTGGTGAACAGCCCGTTCGCGCAGCCGGTGAAGGAAGCCATTGTCGAACCGCCGATCTGGAAACAGCCCGGCATGCAGGACCTGGCGCTGACGGTAGGCAAATACCTGGTTGCGGGACTGGTGCTGCTGTACCTGTTCTTCAAGGTGTTGAAGCCCCTGCTCGCCCGCATCGGCGGCGAACTGATGCCACCGCCGCCGCAGGCACTCCCGGAACCGGATGATGTCGTGGTGGAGCTGTCGCACGACACCGAGCCGATGGGAACCCGCCCGCGCACCTACCAGGACAACCTGGATGCGGCGAAGACGCTGGCGAGGAACGATCCGAAAATGGTGGCCAACGTAGTGAAGGCGTGGGTGGGAAATGAGTGAAGACGGCGTTATGAAAGGCGCCATCCTCATGCTCGCATTGGGCGAGGAGGAGGCAGCCGAAGTCATGAAATATCTGGGTCCCCGCGAGGTCCAGCGGCTGGGTGCGGCCATGTCCGGCATGAAGGCCGTTCCGAGCGAGCAGCTCGAAGCGGTGCTGGACGATTTTCGCACCGAGACCGAGCAGAACACATCGCTGGGCGTCGATTCCGACGAATATATCCGTACCGTGCTGACCAAGGCGCTCGGCGAGGACAAGGCGGCATCGCTGCTGAGCCGCATTCTCGGCACGCGCGACGCGAGCGGCATCGAAAGCCTGAAATGGATGGATGCGCAATCGGTGGCCGACCTGATCCGCAACGAGCATCCGCAGATCATCGCCACCATCCTGGTTCACCTGGAGCGATACCACGCCTGCGAGGTGCTCACCTATTTCACGGAGCGCCTGCGCAACGACGTGGTGCTGCGCATCGCGACGCTGGACGGCATCCAGCCTACCGCGCTGCGGGAATTGAACGAGGTGCTGACCAAGCTCCTGACCGGCAACGAGAACCTGAAGAAGAAGCCGATTGGTGGCGTGCGTGCCGCCGCCGAAATTCTCAACTTCCTGTCGGGCGAACTCGAGACGTCGGTGATGGACAACCTGAAGAACTACGACAACGACATGGCCCAGAAGATCATGGACGAGATGTTCGTGTTCGAGAACATCATTGACATCGACGATCGCGGCATCCAGTTGCTGCTGCGCGAAGTGCAGTCGGAATCGTTGATCATCGCACTCAAGGGCGCGGGTCAGGATCTGCGGGAGAAGATCTTCAAGAACATGTCGCAGCGGGCTGCGGAGATGATGCGCGAGGACCTGGAGTCGAAAGGTCCGGTGCGGTTGTCCGAAGTGGAAGCGCAGCAGAAAGAGATTCTGCAGATCGTACGGCGCCTGGCGGACGAGGGGCAGATCCTGTTGGGAGCGAAGGGGGATGATGCGTTTATCTGATCGGCTGTGCGTGAATCGCTTTTGCTTCAACAAACATATTGGAAAGGTCCGTCCCCTCTCAAGGGGAAGGAGCCGTCCGCGATAGCTTTGAAAGACCGGGTGTTTTCCTTCCAAGAGCGCAAACCTTGATACTTAAAATCGACTCACTCCAATGACCTCCAACGTCCTCCCCAAAGAACAGATGTCCGCCTACCAGCGCTGGGAACTGGCATCCTTCGGCGACGAACGTCCTGCCGCGACGAAGGAATCCGCCGCCGAGGCCGAACGCAGGAACGCCGAGCAACTTGCGCTGATGCGGGAGCAGGCAAGGCTGGAAGGCTACGCCGCCGGCCTGGAACAGGGTCGGGTCCAGGCGCTGGCAGAAGGACGTGCCGCCGCTGCACAGGATATCGAGCATCTGCGCCGTATCGCGGAAACGTTCGGGATGGAAGTCGCGCAGGCAAACGAGCTGATCGCCGTCGACATGCTGGACCTTGCGCTGGACCTGTCGAAGGCTATGTTGAAGACTGCTCTTGCCGTCCGCCCGCAACTGGTGCTGCCGGTGGTCAGCGAAGCGATCCGCTACCTGCCGACGCTGCAGCAACCCGCCCTGCTGTTCCTGCATCCGGACGATGCCACGCTTGTGCGCAGCCATATGGAAGATGAACTGTCAAAGGCCGGTTGGCGCGTCGCGGACGATGCGCATCTCGACCGTGGCGGTTGCCGCGTGGAGACCGCCAGCAATCAGATCGACGCTTCCGCGCCGACACGGTGGCAGCGCATCGCCGCCGCCCTCGGCAAGGAATCGGACTGGCTCGAATGAACGCACTTCATTCCAACAGCAACCGCTGGCAAGCCTACCTGAGGGATTGCAGCGCACTGGCATCGATTGCCGAACCCATGCTGGTTTCGGGGCGGGTAACCCGCGTCGCGGGCCTCGTCATGGAAGCGGTTGGCCTGAAGCTGGCGGTCGGCAGCGCCTGCACCGTACCGCTCCCCAATGGCGCCCGCATCGAGGCGGAAGTCGTCGGCTTCCAGGATGACAAGCTCTTCCTGATGCCGCAGAGCGATGTCGATGGTATCGTCCCGGGCACACGGGTTTATCCGGTGGAAGTCGTGCAAAGCCTGCCGAAGCCGGGCACCGTCAGTCATCCTCGCCGCCGTCCGAGCGACCGGGGCCGCCATCTTCCGGTAGGCGATGAATTGCTCGGCCGGGTGCTGGATGGGGCCGGGCGTCCGCTCGATACGCTCGGGCCGTTAAATGCGGCACATGCCGCGCCGCTGAACGTGCGCGCGGCTAATCCGCTCTCGCGTGCTCCAATTACCGAAACGCTGGATGTCGGCGTGCGGGCGATCAACAGCATGCTGACCGTCGGCCGGGGCCAGCGCATGGGCCTGTTCGCGGGCTCCGGTGTCGGCAAGAGCGTCCTGCTCGGCATGATGGCGCGCTATACCGCCGCCGACGTGATCGTGGTCGGTCTCATCGGCGAACGGGGGCGCGAGGTAAAGGAATTCATCGAACAAATCCTCGGCACGGTCGGACTCGCCCGCTCGGTGGTGGTCGCCGCGCCGGCCGATACGCCGCCGCTGATGCGGCTCCAGGGCGCGGCTTATACCCATGCAATCGCCGAACATTTCCGCGACCAGGGCAGGAACGTATTGCTGATCATGGATTCGCTGACACGCTATGCGATGGCGCAGCGGGAAATCGCGCTGGCCATTGGCGAGCCGCCGGCGACCAAGGGATATCCGCCGTCGGTATTCGCCAAGCTGCCTACCCTGGTGGAGCGCGCCGGCAACGGCAAACCGGGCGGCGGTTCGATCACGGCGTTCTATACCGTGCTGACCGAAGGCGACGACCAGCAGGACCCGATCGCCGATTCCGCCCGCGCGATCCTCGACGGCCATATCGTTCTCAACCGTACCCTGGCCGAGGCCGGCCACTATCCGGCCATCGACATCGAGCAATCGATCAGCCGCGCCATGCACAACATCACCTCCCATGAGCACCAGAAAACCATGCGGCGGCTGAAACAGTTGTATTCCCGCTATCAGCGCAGCCGAGATCTGATCAGCGTCGGGGCCTACGCTGCCGGCACCGATCCGGTGCTGGACGAGGCAATCACGCTCATCGGCAGGATCGAGAAGTTTTTGCAGCAGGACATCACCGAACGGTCGGGCATAAACGAGAGTTTGGGGCAACTTGCCTCTCTATTCCAGCGATAGGATACCCGCGGCCGCCATTAACATGGATGCATTATGGCGATCAATCCAGCACTCGAAACCCTGATTGAACTGGCGACCGGCGAAACCGACGAAGCGGCCAAGCGGCTCGGCCGGGCAATCCGCGCCTGCGAGGACACCGAACAGAAGCTTGCCCTGCTTCTTCAATACCGGGATGACTACGCCGCCCGCTTCCAGTCCGGCATGGCGGCAGGTATCACGGCGGCGACATACCGCAATTTCCAGCTCTTCCTCGACAAGCTGGACACCGCCATCAGCGGCCAGGAGCAGATCGTCAACGAGGCGAAGCGGCGCATGAACGACGAGCGTACAGCCTGGCAGGAAAGCGAGCGCAAGCGCATGTCCTACGGCACCCTGGCAACGCGGGCGCAGAAAGAAGCGGAGCGCAAGGAAAACAAGCGTGACCAGAAGCTGATGGACGAATTCGCGAACCGGCAGTCCTATTACAAACGTTAAATCCAGAGACGGCGGCAACCATGCAAACACCCCCAATCATCAATCCGGTCAACGTCGCTTCGTCGCCGGCACCGGTAAAACAGGCCGACAAGAACGGCGGTGAATCCTCGTTCGGACAGACGCTCTCGCGTGAAATCGCAGGACGGAATAGCGCAGCGGAAACGCCCAAGCCGGTGAAGGAGAACAAGCCCACGGCGACTGCGAAGGCGGCGAAGGAAAAACAGACTGAAAAAGCCGCCGAGAAGTCCACGGCCCCCTCGAAAAGTGACACCGCTTCGGCAACGGATGCCGCAAAAACCGGCAGCGAGCACAAAGACGTAAAAGAAGTAAAGGACGTTAAGGTTTCGCTTAGCCTGAAGGACATCAAGGATGCAAAAAAAGCAAAGCTGGAGGATACCGGGATCTCCACGGCTTCCACTGCGTCCGACAATATGCTGGCCCTGGTGGCCGGAGCAGGCCAGATCATCTCCGCCGCGACGCCCGCCAAGCTTGATGCGGAGCCCCAACCGGACGACATCACCGGCGCCCCGTCCGACAACGCCTCCCTGCCCGCAATTATCGCGGCTGCGGTTCAGGCCGCACCGATGGCAATGGCAACGGACAGGCGTCCATCCATCGATGCCGCAAAGCTGCCCGCAGACGCAGCGACACAACCGGACGCGGCACTTGGGAAAACCGCCGCAATGAAGCCGGAGATACTTGCCGATGCTGCACGCCATGCAGGCGAAAAACCGGCCATGGAAAGCAGGAATGGCACCGATACCGGCGCGCAGGCTTTCGCCCAGGAACTCGCCGCAGCAACTTCCGCAGCGCCGGCGACGGCCTCGCCCTCAACGGATGTCGCTGCAAAAATGCAGGAAGTACTACCCGGCTTGACCGGCGCCGCCCCGGCAACCATGCAGCCGATACAGCAGCAAGCCTTGCAAGGCGTGCAAACGGCAGGCCCGCAGTCCGAGAAACTCACGCCGCCGGTAGGATCGCCGGCATGGGATCAGGCGCTGGGCCAGAAGGTGGTGTGGATGGTGGCCGGCGAGCAGCAGAGCGCATCGCTCACCCTGAATCCGCCGGACCTCGGTCCGTTGCAGGTGGTTCTCAATGTGTCCAATTCCCAGGCCAACGCGACCTTCATATCGGCGCAGCCCGAGGTGCGGCAAGCCCTGGAAGCCGCGATGCCAAAGCTGCGCGAGATGCTGGGCGAAGCGGGCATCCAGCTTGGCCAATCCAGCGTCAATGCGGGCACCCCGAACCAGCACGGCAATTTCGCCGATCAGCATGCGCCGGCCTCCCGTCATGATGGCCGGTTAACGGCGGGCGGCGACACTTCCGCGCCCGCTACTGCTCGTGTCATTCCAGCCACGCTCAGACAGGGGTTGGTCGATACCTTCGCATAGCCCGCCGTCCGGCGCGGTTGCCATTGTCCTTACGATGATATGCGCCGGCTTCCTCCTTCTTTTCGACGCATTCCGGCAGGTGCTTCTTGCAGATAATGAAATCGGAATGCATCCAATACGAGCGGGCCTGATCTTCCCGGCCCGCCCGGAGCGAAACAAGAGGAAATGAAATGGCAACAGCTCCCAAGGCAGCGCCGAAAGCAGTGCCCAAGGTCGTACCGATCGACGATACCGCCGCGGCCGCGCAGGCGCCGAAGAAGTCCCGTAAAACATTGATCATCGGCGGCGTGCTGATGCTGGTGACGGCAGCCGCCGCCGGCGGCGGCGCATACTGGTTCATGGGCAAGGACGCCGGCGACAAGGCCGCCGCGCCAAAAGTCGAAGCGGCAAAACCGCCGGTATTCGTTGTGCTCGATTCCTTCACGGTCAACCTGCAGCCCGATGATGGCGTCGACCAGTATCTGCAGCTGGCCTTCAGCCTGCAGGTTGCCGACCAGTCCACCGTCGACCAGATCAAGCTGTACATGCCGCAGGTGCGCAGCCGGCTCCTGTTGCTCCTGTCGAGCAAGAAGGCGTCCGAACTGCTCACCGTGGAAGGCAAGAAGAAACTATCGGAGGACATCATCGCCCAGGTCAAGCAACCGTTCACGCCGCAGGGAAAACCGCAGGATGTGACCGGCGTCTTCTTCACCTCCTTCGTCATCCAGTAGCACCATGGCCGAGAACTTTCTTTCCCAGGAAGAAGTCGATGCCCTGCTCAAGGGCGTCACCGGGGACCAGGACGAATCCCTGGCCCAGGAGGACAGTTCCGGTGTCCGTCCGTACAACCTGGCCACCCAGGAACGTATCGTGCGCGGGCGCATGCCGACGCTCGAGATCATCAATGAACGCTTTGCCCGTCTTTTACGCATCGGCCTGTTCAATTTCCTGCATCGCAGCGCGGAAGTGTCGATCGGCCCGGTGCGCGTGCACAAGTACAGCGAATTCATCCGCAACCTCGTCGTCCCTACCAATCTGAACCTGGTGCACATGAAGCCCCTGCGCGGAACGGCGCTGATGGTCTTCGATCCGAACCTGGTTTTCCTGTTGGTGGACAACCTTTTCGGCGGCGATGGACGCTTTCATACCCGCGTCGAAGGACGCGATTTCACCCAGACAGAGCAGCGCATCATCCAGCGCATTCTGGGCATCGTGTTCGAAACTTATGCGAAGTCATGGGAGCCGGTGTATCCGATCGAGTTCGAATATGTCCGTTCCGAAATGAATACGCAGTTCGCCAACATCGCTACCCCGAATGAAGTCGTGGTAGCCACCACCTTCACCATCGAACTGGGGCCGGTGAGTGGTGAAATGCATTTCTGCGTACCTTATTCGATGATCGAGCCGATCCGCGACTTGCTCACCAGCAGCCTGCAGGGCGAGACGCTGGAGATGGACAAGCGCTGGATCCGCCTGATGACACAGCAGATCCAGACGGCGGAAGTGGAAATCGTCGTCGATCTGGGCACCGCCCGGGCGACGCTCGGCGAAGTCCTCAACATGAAGGCCGGCGACATTCTTCCTCTTGCAGTGCCGGCCATGGTGGAAGCCAAGGTCGACGGCGTGCCGGTGATGGAATGCAGCTACGGCAAATTCAACGGCCAGTACGCGCTGCGCGTCGAAAAGCTGCTGACCTACAGTACCAACGAAACTACGCAAGGAGATTGACATGGCTGACGACACCACAAGCCAGAGCGCCATGGACGACGATTGGGGCGCCGCGATTGCCGAACAGGCACAGGCGGAAGCCGCCGCCGCGATGGCGATGCAGGAAGCCAAACCCAATGTATTCCAGGATTTTGCCAGTGCCGGCGTCAAGACCGGCACCCACAACGATATCGACTTCATCCTCGACATCCCGGTTCAGCTGACGGTGGAACTCGGCCGCACCAAGATCGCCATCAAGAACCTGCTGCAGCTTGCGCAGGGGTCGGTGGTGGAGCTTGACGGTCTGGCCGGCGAACCGATGGACGTGCTGGTCAACGGCTGCCTGATCGCCCAGGGCGAAGTCGTGGTGGTGAACGACAAGTTCGGTATCCGCCTGACCGACATCATCACGCCATCCGAGCGTATCAGGAAACTCAACAAATGATGCGCCGAGCGTTGCCCTGGGCCGCACTTCTGCCGGTCACGGCGCAGGCGGCTGCTCAAGCAGCGGAAAACCCTGCTCCGGCAAGCAGCCTGTTCCAGTTGCTGTTCGGCCTGATCGCGGTGCTCGGGCTGATGGGCGGCGCCGCCTGGCTGCTCAAGCGGCTCGGCGTCGCCAGGTCGATCGCCGGTGCGCCACTCAAGGTCGTCGGCGGCATCAGCGTCGGCGGCCGCGAGCGCATCCTCGTCGTCGAGGTTGCCGACCAGTGGATCGTGGTCGGTGTCGCACCCGGGCGCGTGAACACACTGTCGACCATGCCGCGCCAGGAAGCGCAGGCATCGGTTTCCGCCACCCCCGATCCTGCCAATTTCTCATCCTGGCTCAAGCAAACGATTGAAAAGCGAAATGGCAACCGGTAGAAAAACATCAACGGCAGCTGCGCTTCTGCGCCTGCTGCCTATCGCCCTGCTCGCCCTGCCACTGATGGTACACGCCCAGCAATCCGGCATTCCCGCATTCACCAGCACGCCGGCCGCCGGCGGCGGGCAGACCTATTCGCTCAGCCTGCAGACGCTGCTGTTCCTTACCGCCCTATCCTTTCTGCCGGCGGTGCTGTTGATGATGACCAGCTTCACGCGCATAATCATCGTGCTGTCTCTTCTGCGGCAGGCGCTCGGCACCCAGACCGCGCCACCGAACCAGGTACTGGTCGGCCTTGCCCTGTTCCTGACGCTCTTCGTCATGGGGCCGGTGATGGATCGCATCTATGCCGACGCCTACCAGCCGCTGTCGGAAAACAAGATCACGATGCAACAGGCGCTGGAGCGCGGCGCCGCGCCGCTGAAGGAATTCATGATGAAGCAGACACGCCAGGCCGACCTCGCGCTGTATGTAAAACTGTCCAACGGACCGCAGCTCAACGGCCCGGAAGATGTGCCATTGCGTGTGTTGATTCCGGCGTTCATCACCAGCGAACTCAAGACTGCATTCCAGATCAGCTTTGCGATCTTCATTCCCTTCCTGATCATCGACATGGTAGTCGCCAGCATCCTGATGTCGATGGGCATGATGATGATGTCGCCGGCGATCGTCGCGCTGCCGTTCAAGCTGATGCTGTTCGTGCTGGTCGATGGGTGGCAGCTGCTGATCGGCTCGCTGGCCCAAAGTTTTTACTGAGGATTACCGATGACTCCCGAAAGCGTAATGACTCTTGGCCGCCATGCGATGGAAGTGACGCTGATGGTATCGGCGCCGATGTTGCTCGTGGCGCTAGTCGTCGGCCTGGTGGTCAGCATTTTCCAGGCTGCGACCCAGATCAATGAAACGACCTTGTCCTTCATCCCGAAGCTGGTCGGCATCTTCATCGCCATGGTGGTCGCCGGGCCGTGGATGCTCTCCATCATGCTGGATTACATGCGGGAGATGTTCTCGAGCATTCCGCTGATGGTGGGATGACGGCAGCACTGTGCACGGCATGGGGCGTTCAAGCGTTCCCCCTGCCTGCGGCTGCTCTCTTTGCACGCGCCGATCCGGACGAGGCATAGACAGATCCGGTTTTCCCCATGATCACTTTCTCCAGCGCCGAGCTCTACACTTGGGTCACGTCCTTCCTCTGGCCGCTGACCCGCATCCTCGGTCTTGTTGCCGCCGCCCCGCTGTTCGGCAATCGCAGTGTCCCGGTGCGGGTGAAAGTCGGCCTCGGCGTTGCCCTGTCGCTGATTGTCGCGCCGGTGGTCCCGGCGGTACCCGCAATGGACCCGATGTCGATGCAGGGCATGCTCATCGTCGCGCAGCAGTTGGTCATCGGACTGGCGATGGGATTCGCGATGCGGATCGTCTTTGCCGCCGTCGAAATGGCCGGTGAAATCACCGGCCTGACCATGGGCTTCGGCTTTGCCATCTTCTTCGACCCGCAAACACGAGGCCGATCATCCGCGATCAGCCAGTTCCTCGCGCTGCTGATGCTGATGCTGTTCCTCAGCACCAACATGCACCTGATGCTGCTGGCAACGCTCGTCGAAACCTTTACCGTGCTGCCGATATCGGCAAGCTCGCTCAACGGCGAAGGCTTCCGGCAGCTGGCGAACTGGGGCGGCCTCATCTTCAGCGCCGGCGTTCAGCTATCGCTGCCGCTGGTCGGCGTGCTGCTGCTGACCAACATCGCGCTAGGCGTCCTTACCCGCGCCGCGCCGCAACTCAACCTGTTCGGTATCGGCTTTCCGATCACGCTGGGCGTCGGATTCATCATGCTGGCCCTGGTGGTGCCGTCGCTTGCAACGCCGCTGACGAGGCTGTTTCAGGATGGGCTGGAGGTAATGCGGCAGATTGCCGTGGCGGCGCGATAGGACTTTGGAAGATACGAATTGCATGCAGCGCCTTTTTATAAGCCGGAGCGGTATATTCAATGCCGCTCATTGGCGTAAAACTCTCCTTGAAGGGGGAGAGAATTACCATGTCCTCCTTGCTAACATCGTTGGTTCGATCACTGTTCCTGCTTGTGCTTGCAAAGTAAAGTATGGAGGATTCCCTCCCCAAGGGGAGGGTTAGGGTGGGGATGGGTTGGCTGTTTTCCCCTTTTAGCGACGCCAAAAGTGACGCGGTCAAAACGGATTAAGAAGTGAAACCTGTCTGAGCCGCAGGCGTGTTTGTTTCACTTCCCGTTTTGACCGGGGCACTTTTGGGCACCCGCGCAGCGGGCGGCGATAACGGTTCGCTGGAGCGGTGCTCCAGCCCTTTCTTTACTTACTTTCTTTGGTGAAGCACAGAAAGTAAGTGGCCTGCCGGGGCCAGTCCCGGCTTGTCTCTCCGGAGAACAGAAAGCGTTGCTTTAACAGAGAGACTCCGTCGCTCTAGATTCCCGCCTCCGCGGGAATGACAAGGTAATACTTTTTCGGGCGGACAGCATGCTGTCCGAAATCCCTCCGCGAAAATGACAGGCTGATGGATTACCGAAGATGCTCCGTCATTCTGGATTCACTCGCACAACCGTACGCAATCATCGCACAACAAAAAGGCGTGCAGATCACTCCGCACGCCCTTCTCTCATCCACCTGGACTACCCCTACTCCTCGACGAAAGTTTCTTCCCTCTTCTTCGAAATCGCCGGAATCGAAATAACCACAATCAGCGCCAGCGCCGCCAGCAGCATCCCCAACGACAGCGGCCGCGTGAAGAACACCGTCGGATCACCCTGTGACAGCAGCATCGCGCGCCGCAGGTTCTCCTCCATCATCGGCCCCAGGATGAAGCCCAGCAGCAGCGGCGCCGCCTCGCATCCGAACTTGATGAACACGATACCCAGCACACCAAACATCACGGTGATCAGTACATCGAAGGAGTTGTTATTAACAGTGAACACGCCGATCGAACAAAACATCAGGATCGCGGGATAGAGGATGCGGTAAGGCACCTTCAGCAGCTGCACCCAGATGCCGATCAGCGGCAGGTTGAGAATCACCAGCATCAGGTTGCCGATCCACATCGACGCGATCATGCCCCAGAAAAGACTCGGATTGCTGGTCATGACCTGCGGACCGGGCTGGATGTTGTGCACCATCATCGCACCGACCATCAGCGCCATCACGGCATTGGGGGGAATGCCCAGCGTCAGCAAGGGAATGAACGACGTCTGGGCGCCGGCATTGTTGGCGGACTCCGGTCCTGCAACGCCGCGGATATTGCCCTGGCCGAACGGCACGGTCGGGTTTTTGGTCAGCTTCTTCTCGATCGTATAGGAGGCGAACGATGCCAGCAGCGCACCGCCGCCGGGAAGAATGCCGAGCGCCGTACCGAGTCCGGTGCCCCGCAGCACGGCAGGCAGCGCTTCCTTGAAATCGCTCCAGCTCAGAAGGAGTCCTTCCACCTTGCTGGTAAACACTTCGCGCTTTTCTTTCAGATCGACGTTGACCATGATTTCGGCGAACGCGAATACGCCCATCGCGATCGCGATGAAGCCGATGCCGTCGGACAGTTCGGGGATGTCGAAACCGAAACGGGCGATGCCGCTGTTGACGTCGGTACCGACCATGCCCATCAGCAGGCCGAGCACGATCATGCAGATCGCCTTGAGCAACGAGCCCGAAGCCAGCACCACCGCGCCGATCAGGCCAAGCACCATCAGCGAAAAGTATTCGGCCGGACCGAACTGGATCGCCATCTCGGCCAGCGGCGCCGCGAAGGCGGCAAGGACCAGCGTACCGAAGCAGCCGGCGATGAAGGAACCAAGCGCCGCCACCGATAGTGCCGCACCCGCCCTGCCCCGCCGCGCCATCTGGTGACCGTCCAGCATGGTCACCACCGAAGATGCCTCGCCGGGCAGATTGACGAGAATCGCGGTGGTGGAGCCACCATATTGGGCGCCGTAATAAATCCCGGCCAGCATGATGAGCGCTGATACCGGCGGCAGCACATAGGTTGCCGGGAGCAGCATGGCGATGGTGGCGATCGGCCCAATGCCGGGCAGTACGCCGATCAGCGTGCCGAGCACGCAGCCGATGAAGCAGTACATCAGGTTTTGCAGCGTGAACGCGGTCGCAAAACCCAGGCTCAGATTGTCGAATAGGACTTCCATGTCGGGTCTCGCTTTCTTATCGTGGTTCGGCGGGGCGGAACATGCTCTGGAGCTCGAGCATGTCAGGCCAGATCGGCATCTGAAGATTCAAGCCGTAGATAAACACCCCGATCCCGAGAAGGCTTAGAAACACAACGCTCGCTGCAACTTCCTTGGCCTTCGCTTCATGACTTGCCAGCGACGCGATGACGATCAGCAAGGTGACGCACACGACCAGTCCGAGCCCTTTGACCAGCAATCCGAATAAGGTGACAGCCCCGAGAACCAGGCCCATCGTCCTGAGTCCGATCAGAAAGGCGAATACGCAGCCTGCAACAATGCCGACCGACAGGGATGCACGCGGCGTCAACCCGAAGAAGGTGGTGATAACGGTGAAAACGATCATGCCGATGAACACAATAAGGGGCTTGAGCGACACCTTGCCCGATGTGTCCGCGGTTGCGCCAAGGCCCTTGAACAGGACGAGCGCGCCAAGTACGGTAAGCAGGCCGCCGAGATAGAAGGGAAAAAAGCCGGGGCCCATGTCGGCGGCGGTGCCGATGTTGTAACTCCGCGAGAGGTACATGGCGGCGGTGCCGAAGCATACAAACATCAGCCCGGCGTAGAAGTCCTGGTAATTCTTGATTTTCATCCTGTTCTCCTCTTCAATTCATGCCCGGCCCTGCCGGAACGGCGGCATGTTTGAAGAACTGTTACGTGTTGAGCGCTGTCCTCACCTTCATTTGCACGACGCAAGCCAGCGCAAGGCTGCGTCAAGCAATTTGCTGCGATGGAATCGAAAGCCAGCCGGATGCAAGCATAGCCCGTGCCGTGCGGCGCGGAATCCATGCTTAAGCGAAGCACGCGTGAAACACGCAAGCGTTGGCCGTCCCAGTCAGCGGCCTGCGGTGAATGAGCGGCAGCTCATTCCCGAAGCATCATTATTGTTGTGCGGCACTACAATGCCGGGAAGGCTTGTGTGCGATTGCACATCCACCCTCCCGGTGCTCGGGCGAAACGCCGAAACGTCAGGCCCGATTCAGGCCGAGGCTCTGAATCGTCTGCTTTTCTTCCTCGAAAGTATCCTTGGCAAACTTCGTGTACTGCTCGGTATCCATATAGATCACAGGCTGATCGTACTTATTCAGCGTTGCGATCACTGCCGGGTCCTGCAAGGACTTCTGGAATGCGTCGTGGATACGCTTGACCAGCGCGGGGTCCATGCCTTTCGGGCCGCCGACGCCGAACGGCGAATCGGATACGGTCTGGTAGCCCAGTTCCTGCAAGGTAGGTACATTTGGCCAGCGAACGGTGCGCTTGCTGCCGTAGGTTGCCAGCAAACGGCAACGGCCGGCGTCGACGTGCGGACCCCAGCCTGTCGCATCGCTGTGCGCCATCACATGTCCACCGAGCACTGCCTGCATGCCGTCGGCATTGCCCTTGAACGGGATGTGCATCATCTTGATGCCGGCACGGCGGGCGAACTGTTCGACCACCAGGTGTGGCGTGGTGCCCGTGCCGGTAGAGCCGTACGTCAGCTTGCCCGGGTTGGCTTTCGCGTAGTCGACCAAATCCTTGATGCTCTTGATCGGCGAATCCGACCGCACAACGATGCCGAAGGTATAGCCGGTCAGACAAGCGATGTAGGTCAGATCCTTCATCGGATCGAATTGCACTTTCTGCATGTGTGGAATGCGGAAAATACCGAGCGGAAGCTGCGACAGCGTGTAACCGTCGGGGCGGGCATTGACGAGCTCGATGGCACCCAGCGTGCCGCCTGCGCCCGGCTTGTTCTCAACGATCATCGAACCGCCGAGGGCCTTGCCGGCGCTTTCAGCGAAGGCGCGCATGACGACGTCAGTGGAGCCCCCCGCCGGCCATGGGCAGATCAAGCGGATCGGACGGGACGGATAGGCTTGCTGTGCAATCGCCGGGAAGGCCAGGGTCGCGCTGGCGGCGGCCGAGGTTTTGAGGAAGTCACGTCGTGACAACTTATATTGAGTCATGGTTTTTGTCTCCTGCTTTGATGAACCGTTTTGCCTGCATTGAAAAGAATGCCGCACGAAGTTGCGCGTGCCGTGCGGGGTTGAGTGTGCCCGAAAATTCTCCGAGCGGCCAGTATGTTCGTTGAAAGACCATTGCCTTCAGGCACATCGCGGTGCGGCCGCATGTATCTTCCCGTACATCCGGTCGCAGCAATGCCGCCATGATTTGCTGCTCTTACTCATGTTTCGGGCCGCGCGGGAAACCCCGCGCGGCCCGAATTGCCTACTGCAACGTTACTGCGCTGCTGCTGTTGCGGTCGGTGCGGCCGGGATCGGCGTGCCGCCCGGACCCGCCGCGAATGTCAACGGCGAAACCGCATCCTGCTGACCAACGCCCGGCTTGCTCCAGTCGCAAACACCGCCTGGGAACACGGCCTGCAGCCTGCTCTGCTGCTCAGGCGTCAGCGTACGCGGTGCATATTCCGCGGCGTTGAACGGCTTGAGCTGGCATTTCAGGATGTTTTCCGACAACGGACCACCCGCAGCCTGACGCGGCGATGAAGCCGGCCGGAGGAACGAGTCGGCATCGCAGCGCGCCTTGTCGAACACCTTGGTGGTCTGGGTCGTGTCAGTGCTGAGGTAGCAGAAATCGCGTGCCTCGGCCGGCTTCGTCCTGGCCACTTTCTGTTCGATCGTGCCAGCCGCGTTGTCGGCCTTCAGCGCCGTCAGCCACTTGTCCATCGTGAGGAAGGAGTCCAGCGCGATTTCCGGCGACGGCGCATAGCCATTGCGGCCGAAGCGCCACATCACGTGGTTATCGAAGTTGCCGTTGGCCTGCTGGATGCGATCCCGCAACTGGAAGCTGCGCCATACGTGGTGGATGCCGGTCAGACCGTTGGTGCCGGTGGCATTAAGAGCCCGGTCCGGCAACGGCACGATGAGCGAATCATCCCAGCCGCGCAGATCGATGATCGCGGTCTTGGCCAGCTGCTTGCCGCTGGTGACAATACCTGCACGATAAGCGATCGCCAACGCTTCCGGGTCGGCGGTGCTGCGTGTCGGCACGTACTGCAGATCACGGTTTGTGCCGCCGATCCGCTCGTTCAGGGTGACGAACTCTTCCGCCGTGATCGCGCCGCTGATGAACGCTCTCAGGCCGTACTGCACACCGACGTTGTCGAGCGTGGAGCGGGCGAAGACCGTGCCCGGCACCCTGCCCCAGATCGCCACCGCATTGTCCTGCGCACCGCAACGAATGCCGTTCGGGTTGCTGACCGGGTCGTAGATCTGCGACGCAGGCAGCTGGCAGTTGTTGGTGGCAGTCGCCGCCTGGGTGATCGCGCCGGTCGCATTATCCGTCACCGTCCTGGCGAAGAAATTACCCGGGCGCGGATTGTTCGCGAACAGGTTGTTCCAGCCATGGCAGCCGGTCTGGTCGACGTGGCCGTTGATCGCCGCTTTCTTTGCGTTGATCTGCTCCTGGGTGTAGTTGGAGCTGGACATCAATGCCAGCCACTCCGGCTTCTGGTATGCCTCGACCAGCAGCGCGCAGTCCTGCACCTCGATACCGGTGGATTCCGAATCAGGATAGGTACAAGCCGGCTGGATGCCGTCCAGCAATCCGGGATTGATCGACGATGCGGTCAGCTGGTTGATCGAGCCGCCCGAGCATCCTGCGCCCATCGTGTACCGGATCGGACCGTAGTTCTCGGTGATGCGCTCCTTCATCATCATGACGGTTTCCGACATCTGCACCCGGTTCGAGTTGTACTGGGAGTCGGTCAGGCTGTTCATGACGACCATGAAGCCGCGCGACAAGGACTTGTCGTCGGTCCAGGAACCCTGCGGACGGAACTGGCGGCGAGGCTGGCCGGTGCTGGAACCAAACATGTACAGAACCTTGCCGTTCCAGGCTTGCTGCGGCGCGGTGCCTGTCCATGGCCGGGCCGGATCGAACAGAACCGCGATATCGTAAATGCCGCGATTGATCGTGCCGCGCTCGACGCGAACGATGTAGGGCACCTGCACGCCGGCATCGGTCGTGGTGTTCGCCAGATCGGCCGGTCTTGCGGCGGCGGGATCGTAAGGCTTGAAGCAGCCGTTGGCGGGCGGCGTCGCCGGCGGAGTGGGATCCGGCAGCGCGTTGACGCAACCGGCAGTAGTGGTCTTGTAGTACAGCTTGTACTCGGTGGCGATATTGCACTGCGCATCGGTCGCTGCGGTCGTCAGCCCGCTTCCGTTGGTCGCGGCAGTCGTCGCGGTCGCGGCCTGTGGGGTCGGCGTGGCGCAAATCCATGGCGTGACCTGAGGACCGGAAATGATCGGACCGCCGATCGGGAAATTCGTAACTTTCAAACTGGCGCCACGGGCGCCGGGCGCTGTTGCGGTAACGGTGTTTTCGCCATTCGCAAGACCGGTCACCAGGCCGGTAAACCGGCCATCGGCGCGGACTGCGAATGCGCTGGTAACGTCACGGCTGCCGACACTTACCCTGATACCGCTGGCAGCGACGCCGGCTGGTACGGTCACTTCCACCAGGGCGTCGCCTCCGCTGACCATGTCGGCGCGATTTGACAACGTCTTGACATCGAGTGCCGCGTTCGGCGTGCCGCCGTTGTCGTCATCTCCGCCGCATGCAACCAGCACCATGCAGGCTGCTGCTACCGGCAGAAGCCGGGAGCCGTATTGAATCAACCTCATTGTTTGTCTCCTGTGTTTTTGTCGCAGCCCGTCCTTGCGAGCCACCGTCGAACCGCATGCGCGGTCATCAAGTCACCACTTCATCCCGTTTTCACCTCCATCTACGTCAAAAGTCGAAAGTTATTGCGGTTGTTGAAACGTTGCTTAAACAAGAAGCCTTTACAATTCTGCATAGCGGAATTGAATTCCGTTATTTAAGGCAGTGTAGCGACTCATTCGGAGTATGTAAATGGCAAGCTCAAGCATATAGGAAATTTCCGGGGCTCAAGCACTCATGTACAGTGAAAAAATTGTTCAGTGCAGCATAGCGCTGATTTGCCGGTTGCCTTTGCACAGTAACCCGCAGTTAAATCCATGATTCAGCAGACGTTCGGTGGCCGTACTGCAATGCAGAACATTGTTCTGCTGTTATACTGGCTCGCTTCTGATTTATATCAACCCTTCAGCGGTTTCACAATTTCCTGTAATGAAGGAGGATTCAATCGTGTCGGACACTCATCTTTCCCAAAGCAGGATCCTGGTCATCGGCGCCGGCGCCATCGGCAGTTTTTATGGGGCTGCGCTCCAGGCACAGGGCGCGGACGTCTCGGTCGTATGCCGGACGGAATACGATATCGTCCGCAGCGCCGGATTTTCGATCGAGAGCAAGCGTCTCGGCGACCGCACCTTCATCCCGGCCCAGACCCTGCAATCGGTTGCCGACTATGCCGGCGGACCGCCGGACTACCTGATCGTCAGCGTCAA
>NZ_DASZBA010000093.1:0-42102 GCF_035944575.1 Noviherbaspirillum sp. | reverse complement strand
TTGGGCTTGACGCTCCAGATGAGATCGTCCATCGTCTTCTGCGCGCTTTGCAGCACTTCCGGCTTGCTGTCCCGCACGCTATGCGCGAGGCCAAGGATGCGCACCCACTGGGTTTCGAGAAACGTTTCGACGAACCCGGCCACTTCGCCGGATTCGATGCGCATCGCCACATCGTTGTCGGCCAGCTCCTTTGCGCGCTGGATGTTTTCCTGGCGGGCTGCGTCGGCGATGGCCCGCGATAAGGCATCGTCGTCCACCAGCGCTTCGCGCGCCAGGAACGATTCGAGATCGGCGGCGGCGGTATCGAACAATTCGATCTGCTGGTCGTATTCCTGCTGCACCCGCTCGACCACCTGCTCGATCATCTGGTACAGCGGGTCATCCCGCCCCTTGGCCGGATCGCAGGCGACGCTCGCGCTGGCCACGGTTTCCACCAGCCGCCGCGCCGGATGGCTGTCGACGAAAAAGAATTCCTGATCGGCGAGGGCCGCCTTCAATACCGGCACCTGGAGGCGCACCAGCAGCCGCTTTATATCGGTCGGGATGTGCTGCTCACGGAAGACGAAATCGAACATCCTGGCCAGCAGTTCGATCGCGTTGCGGTCGGCCTGCGTGAGCGCGCCGCGCGGCGCATTTTTCCCGAGATGGCGCAACAGCGATGCATCGATGACGCCCGCCTTGCCCTTCGGCGGCTCCGGCGCTTCCTGCTGGATCGCGTCCAGGTATCCCGACAGGGCCGGACTGACGGAGCTGCCGCCGGCATCCTGGCCGCCGGGCGACAGCCATTGATTCAGCTTCTGGTACAGCGGCAGATGGCGCCGGCTTTTTGCGGACTTTTTCAGCCGGTATGCGCCGGCCAGTTTCGGCAGCACTCCCTGGCCGACCAGCGTGTCGTTGAGTGCCTGCAGAATCGGCTCCAGCGCCAGGAATACCTCCGGCCGGAGCTGCCGCAGGACGACTTGCTGGGCGCCGGCGAGATCGAAGCGGCTCCATGCGTCGGACACCGCCTTGAGGAAGACGCCGGGACGGAACGGATTCTGCCCGGTGGCGATTTCGTCGCGCTGCAGCAGATGAGCGATGCGCAGGTTCAGCGCATGCAGGGAGTCGGCATTGCTGTCTTCGAGTGCCTGGCCGAGGTTGTCGAGGAGAACCTTCTGCTCCATGGCCTCGAAGGTGACCAGCGACAAGTCCATCGCCTCGGATGCCGGCTGCGGTTTGACCGGCTGCTCGATGGTGCGGATTTCCTGCAGCAGGGCGTCGCTCAGGCAGGCCGCTGTCAGCCGGTGGAAGGTCGTCATGCCGCGGCGCAGGTGCTGCAGCGCGTTCCGGGCCATGTCCGTATCAGCGGATTGCCCGCCCTCATCGGCTTGTGCGGCGAGCGCGTCGCACAGCCGGGCGGCGAATGCCTCGAGCTGGCGCGTCGATTCCGCGGCGGCGACCGCGGCCAGCTTGTTGAATAGCGCCGCCCTGCCGGATGGCGAAAGAACTTGCTCGAGCGGGCGGGTGAGAGGCTCTGCCATGGTGTGCAATAGGGGAAGGTAACGGAGATTTTATTGCGTTCAAGCAATAAAACCTAGCCTTTTACCCTTTGCCTATGCGAAATATGCCACTTGTCTGATCAGGATCACAGTGGATTGACAGATCGACAATCCCGATCACGAGTAGAAGCGTTCAGCCGCAAACGTCAATGCCACGATCAAGGCCACCGCCGCGAGCAGGACGAGCAGCAGACGCCCGAACCTGGGCGGACCGTCCACGCCGGTCGGCTGCTGCTCGGCGGGATGATCCATGGGATTGTCGAGGGGATCTTTCATGGCGCTCAGGGGATCAGGATGGTGGAACCGGTGGTTTTGCGGGATTCGAGGTCGCGATGCGCCTGTCCGGCATCCTTCAGCGCATAACGCTGATTGATGCCGATCACGATTTTCCGGCTTTCGACCATGTGGAACAGGTCGGCCGCCATGCTGTCGAGGTCTTCGCGCTTGGCGGTGTAGTTGAACACGCTGGGACGCGTGATGAACAGCGAGCCGCGCGATGCGAGTTCATTCAGGCTGAATGGCGGCACCGGTCCCGATGCGGCGCCGAAGCTGACCATCATCCCGAGCGGCGACAGGCAATCAAGCGAACCCGTGAAGGTATCCTTGCCGATCGAATCGTAGACGACCGGCACGCCCTTGCCGCCGGTGATTTCCTTCACCCGCTCGACGAAGTCTTCCTTGTTGTAGTTGATCGTGTGCGTGCAGCCGTGGGCTTTCGCGAGTTCGGCCTTTTCATCCGACCCGACGGTACCGATCATGGTGACGCCCAGCGCCTTCGCCCATTGGCAGGCGATCAGCCCGACGCCGCCGGCGGCGGCATGGAACAGGATGGTCTTGCCACCTTGAAGCGGGAAGGTGCGGCGGAACAGGTACTGCACCGTCAGGCCCTGCAACATCATCGCCGCGGCGGTGTCGAAGTCGATCGCGTCCGGCAGCTTGACCAGCACGGACGCCGGCATGTTGCGCAATTCGGCGTAGGCGCCGGGCGGGCGTCCGGCATAGGCGACGCGGTCACCCGGCTTCACATGCGTCACGCCCTCCCCCACCGCCTCCACCACGCCGGCGCCTTCCATGCCGAGGCCCGCGGGCAGCGTCTGCGGATAGGCGCCGGTGCGGAAATACACGTCGATGTAGTTCAGCCCGATGGCCGCCTGCCGCACGCGTGCCTCGCCGGGCCCCGGCTCGCCGACTTCCACATCCACGTATTCCAATACTTCCGGACCGCCGGTTGCCGTCATTCTGATTGCTTTTGCCATGTTGATTTCTCCTTGCCTGGGTCGTTATTTATGGGAATGTCCGTGCGCCGCATGATGCGGCACCAGTTGCTGCAACACTAGGCGTGCGGTAGCCACGTTGGTGGCACAGGGAATGTCATGCACGTCGCAGGCGCGCACCAGCGCGTTGATATCGGGTTCATGCGGCTGCGGCGTCATCGGATCGCGCAGGAAGATGACGCAGTCGATCTTGCCCTCGGCCAGCTCGGCGCCGATCTGCAAATCGCCGCCGAAGGGCCCGGACAACTTGCGCTCGACGTTCAGGCCGACCTCCTGGGCCAGGCGCTTGCCGGTGGTGCCGGTGGCGAGCAGATTGCACTGGCGCAGCAGATCGGCGAACTCGGACGCGAGGTCGACCATGTCGTCTTTTTTCTTGTCGTGGGCGATGAGGGCGATGCGTTTTTTGTTCATGGTGCGGGTGGTCAAGAAGTCTGTCGGGGGATTGGGTTTGGAAACGATGATCTTGGGTGAGAGCGTGGATTCACAACAAAAAAAGCGCTGGAGGAAGTAGTTAGAAAATCTTGCCCGCTTTCGCGCCCATCTGTCAGGTCCCCTCCCCCTTGCAGGGGGATGGTTAGGGTGGGGTTAGCGAGGGCAAATTAATGTATGCAACAGCGCTCAACCTTCACTCCTACGCAGGCAGACGGCATGCTGTCCAAATTCCCCGCTACGCCCCCCTTGGAACGGGGGAAGGAGCCTTGCAAAAATATTAGGCTAGTTGTCAGTCAACATCACAGGTCATTCCTGCTCGCAAATTGCATCTGCACTACAGAACCAAACCGCTCCCTCTTTGAACCCCTACCCCTCAAAAAGTCCCCGGATAATTCCCGCCATCCAGCAATATATTCTGGCCCGTCATATATCCCGCATGCACGCTGCACAGGAATGCGCACGCCGCGCCGAATTCCGCCGGATTGCCGAAACGCTGCGCCGGGATCTGCTGGCGGCGCGCCTCGAAGACCTGCTCAATCGTCTTGCCGGAAGCGCTGGCCGACGCGCCGAGCGTTTTCTTCAGGCGGTCGGTGTCGAACTGGCCGGGCAGCAAGTTGTTGATCGTCACGTTGTGCGCCACCGTCTTGCGTGCCAAGCCGGCGACGAAGCCGGTCAGTCCGGAACGGGCGCCGTTGGACAAACCGAGGATATCGATCGGCGCCTTGACTGCACCGGAAGTGATGTTGACGATGCGGCCGAAGCGGCGGTCGATCATGCCGTCGACGGTGGCCTTGATCAGCTCGATCGGCGTCAGCATGTTGGCGTCGAGCGCGGCGATCCAGTCGTCGCGCGTCCAATCGCGGAAATCGCCCGGCGGCGGGCCGCCCGCGTTGTTGACGAGAATGTCCGGCTGCGGACAGGCTGCGAGCGCTTTCGCGCGGCCCTCCGGCTTGGTGATGTCGCAGGCCACCGCCTGGACGATCGCGCCGGTGGCGCGGCGGATTTCTTCCGCCGTGTTTTCCAGCACATCGGCGGTCCGCGCCACCAGCGTCACCTGCACGCCTTCCGCCGCCAGCGCCTCGGCGCAGCCGCGTCCCAGACCTTTACTTGCGCCGCAGACCAGCGCCGTCTTGCCCTTGATTCCGAAATCCATGTCTTCTCCTAAGTTTTCTTTTTCGACAGCAAATAAATGCCGCTCAATACCAGCGTGGTACCCGCAAGCTGGATCGCGGTGATCGGTTCGTCCAAAATCATTGCGCCCATGAACAGGGTCGACACCGGGCCGACCATGCCGGCCTGCGACGTCGTCGCCGGACCGATACGCTCCACCGCGATCATGGTCAGAAAAACGGGCAGCACGGTGCAAAACACCGCGTTGATCATGGACAAGCCATACACCGGCATCGGCTGCAGCAGTTCGGCCGGCAGCCGCAAGAGGAAGAATTGCACGATGCATGCGACGCTGGAGACGCACATCGCGTAAGCCACCAGCCGTAAGGCACCGACCCGTGCGACCAGTTCGCCGGACATCAGCAGATACAGCGCATAGGAAATTGCGCTTGCCAGCACCAAGGCGCTGCCGAGGGCGACATTGGTGCCGCTGGCCTGGGCGTCATGCATCAGTACAAGAACGGTGCCGAGATAAGCCGCGCCAAGCGCAAGCCACTCCACCAGTGAAATTTTCTTCTTCAGGAAAAAAAAGGAAATAAGCAGGACGAACGAGGGCGTGAGAAACAGGATCAGCCGTTCCAGTCCGGCGGATATGTATTGCAACCCGAGGAAATCGAGGAAGCTCGACAGGTAATAGCCGAGCAGGCCGAGCACGACGATCCTGCCGCGATCGCTGTTGCTCAGCGGCACAGCGGTGCGCGCTTTCCAGACCGCGACGACGGCAAAAAACGGCAGGGAGAACAGCATGCGGAAAGTGATCAGCGTGACGGCGTCGACCTGATAGCGATAGATCAGCTTGGCGACGATCGCTTTTGCAGAAAAGAAAATGGCGCCGACGATGGCGATGGCGAGACCGGTAAGAAATGCTTGTCGGGCGGAAGGCTGGATTGCGCTGGAAGTCATCCCCGGATTGTACGCCGGGCTGCAATTGCGCACATTGCGCCGCTCGCGGCCCGGCTGGGTATATCGGGAACAGGGAAAAAGCGGTGTTTACCGCTTTTTAATGATGGAACCCAACACGCCGCGGATGATCTCGCGTCCGACCGTCGATCCGATGGAGCGCGCCGCCGATTTGACGACCGCCTCGACCACCGTGTCCTTGCGCCGGGACGCGCCGCCGCCGGACCCGAACAGGCCGCCCATGACGTTGCCGAACATATCGCCCATTCCGCCGCCGGACGAGGTGCCCTCCTCGGCGGCAGGCTCCGCCTGCTGCGCACGCGCGGATTTCGATGCGGCCTTGTCCGGCGCGGCCTGCTTGACCACCCGGCCCTTGAGCTTTTCGTGGGCGGACTCCCGGTCCACCGTGTTCTCGTAGACACCGGCCACCACCGAATTGGCCAGGCATTCCTTGCGCTGCTCGTCGCTGATCGGCCCGAGCTGGGAAGCCGGCGGGATGATGAAGGCGCGTTCCACCATGTGCGGCCGGCCCTTTTCATCCAGGAAGGACACCAGCGCTTCGCCGACCGCCAGTTCGGTGATGGCTTGCGCGGTATCGAGCTGAGGATTGGGCCGGAATGTTTCCGCCGCCGCCTGTACCGCTTTCTGGTCGCGCGGGGTAAAGGCGCGCAAGGCATGCTGCACCCGGTTGCCGAGCTGGCCGAGGACCGTGTCGGGGATGTCGAGCGGATTCTGGGTCACGAAGTACACGCCGACGCCCTTCGAGCGGATCAGCCGCACCACCTGCTCGATCTTCTGCAGCAACGGTTTCGGCGCTTCATCGAACAGCAGGTGTGCCTCGTCGAAGAAGAACACCAGCTTCGGCTTGTCCACGTCGCCGACCTCGGGCAGATCCTCGAACAGTTCCGACAGCATCCACAGCAGGAAGATGGCGTACAGGCGCGGCGAGTTCAGCAGCTTGTCGGCCGCCAGGATATTGACGACGCCCTTGCCGTTGGCGTCGGTTTGCATGAAATCCTCGATGTTGAGCATTGGTTCGCCGAAGAAGCGGTCGCCGCCCTGCTCGCCGATCGCGAGCAGCCCGCGCTGGATGGCGCCGATGCTGGCAGCCGAGATGTTGCCGTATTCGGTCTGGAATTCGGACGCATTTTCGCCCACATGCTGCAGCATCGCCCGCAGATCCTTGATGTCGAGCAGCAGCAGGCCGTTATCGTCGGCGATCTTGAATACGAGCTGCAATACTCCTTGCTGTGTATCGTTCAGATTCAGCATGCGCGCCAGCAGCAATGGGCCGAGATCGGAGATGGTGGCCCGTACCGGATGGCCTTTCTCTCCGAACACGTCCCAGAACGTCACCGGACAGCCTTCCCAGGCAGGCTCGTCCAGCTTCAGCATGGTCAGGCGTTCCTTGATCCGTCCGCTCGGCGTTCCCGGCATCGCGATCCCGGACAGATCCCCCTTGACGTCGGCCATGAATACCGGCACGCCGATGTCCGACAAGGCCTGCGCCAGAGCCTGCAGGGTCACGGTCTTGCCGGTGCCGGTAGCGCCGGTGATGCAGCCGTGCCGGTTGGCGAGGCTGGGCAGCAGGGCCAGTTCCTTGTCCTCGTTCTTGGCGATCAGTAGTGGATTGGGCATGGGTGTGGGTACTTTCTGGGCGATTTATATGGGTATCGGTATGGTAAACTTCCGGCTTGTATCCGAGCGGTGAATTATTTTATTTCGGACCATGCAAAATGGCCAAAATTCCAATTTGTCAGTTCCACACTGACGTCGCCGCCGAAATCTAGCATACCCCACATCCGAAAGATCGCTCTCATGGCTGGACATAGCAAATGGGCCAATATCAAGCATAAAAAGGCTGCCACCGACGCCAAGCGCGGCAAGATCTGGACACGCCTCATCAAGGAAATCACGGTTGCCGCGCGCCTGGGCGGCGGCGATATCGCCAGCAACCCCCGGCTGCGCCTCGCGGTGGACAAGGCGGCCGATGCCAACATGCCGAAAGACAACGTCGCCCGCGCCATCCAGCGCGGCACCGGCGGCCTGGACGGCGCCAACTACGAGGAAATCCGCTACGAAGGCTACGGCATCAACGGCGCGGCGATCATCGTCGATTGCATGACCGATAACCGGGTGCGCACCGTGGCCGAGGTCCGGCATGCGTTTTCCAAGTACGGCGGCAACATGGGCACCGAAGGATCGGTTGCCTTCCTGTTCAAGCATTGCGGGCAGTTGCTGTTCTCGCCCGGCACGGATGAAGATGCGCTGATGGAAGCGGCACTCGAAGCCGGCGCGGAAGACGTGGTGACGGACGACGAAGGCGGCATCGAGGTCATCACTCCGCCACATGATTTTTCGGCGGTCAAGGACGCGCTCGAAAAGGCCGGCTTCAAGGCGGAAGTGGCGGAAATCCTGATGAAACCGTCCACCGAAACCGAGTTTACCGGCGACGACGCGGTCAAGATGCAAAAACTTCTCGACGCGCTGGAGAATCTCGACGACGTGCAGGAGGTCTATACCAATGCCATCATCGAGCAGTAATGTTTGCCGTGATTGCCTGTCCTACCGAATTACCTAACGTCGCGCAGGCGCGCTCGCCTGCACGACCCATACAGATCGTTATCCCATGAAAATTCTCGTAGTCGGTTCAGGTGGCCGCGAACATGCCCTGGCTTGGAAGCTTGCGCAATCCGAACGGATCCAGATGGTGTATGTCGCTCCGGGCAACGGCGGCACGGCGGCCGATTCGCGCCTGAAAAACGTGCCGATCACCGATCCGGCGTGGCTGGCGCAATTCGCGATCAAGGAAAACATCGGACTGACGGTTGTCGGTCCGGAAGTGCCGCTGGCAGCCGGTATCGTCAACATCTTCCGTGATCAGGGACTGAAGATCTTCGGTCCGACGAAGGAAGCGGCGCAACTGGAAAGCTCGAAGGACTTTGCCAAGGCGTTCATGAAGCGCCACCGCATCCCGACCGCCGATTACCAGACCTTCTCCGACGTGCAGGCGGCGCACCGTTACATCAACCTGAAAGGCGCGCCGATCGTGATCAAGGCCGACGGCCTCGCCGCCGGCAAGGGTGTGGTGGTGGCGCTGACCATCGACGAAGCGCGTTCGGCAGTGGACATGATGCTGTCGGATAACAAACTCGGCGATGCCGGCGCGCGTGTGGTGATCGAGGAATTCCTCAACGGCGAGGAGGCCAGCTTCATCGTGATGGTGGATGGCAAGAACGTGCTGCCGCTGGCGACCAGCCAGGACCACAAGCGGCTAAAGGACAACGACGAAGGACCGAACACCGGCGGCATGGGCGCCTACTCGCCGGCCCCGATCGTCACACCGTCGCTACATGCGCGGGTGATGCGCGAAATCATCAATCCGACCGTGCTGGGCATGATGAAGGACGGCATTCCCTTCACCGGCTTCCTGTATGCCGGCCTGATGATCGACGCGCGCGGCAACCCGAGGACGCTGGAATTCAACTGCCGGATGGGCGACCCGGAAACGCAGCCGATCATGGCGCGCCTCAAAACAGACCTGGTCACCGTGATGGAACACGCGGTCAACGGCACGCTCGATGCGGTCGAACTGGAATGGGACCGGCGCACCGCGCTCGGCGTCGTGCTGGCTGCAGCCGGTTATCCGGACGCACCCCGCAAGGGCGATGCGATCTCCGCCATCCCGGAAGAAACGCCGGATTGCGTGACCTTTCATGCCGGCACTGAGCTGAAGGATGGACACCTCGTCACCTCGGGAGGCCGCGTGATGTGCGTGGTTGGTCTTGGAGACAGCGTGCGGATCGCGCAGAAGCATGCTTATGACACGGTGGACAGGATTCGTTTCGATGGGATGCAGTATCGGCGGGATATTGGCTGGCGGGCGTTGAAGCGGCCGGGGTGAATGGCTTAAGAACGTCTACCCCTTTTAAATCCAGCCAAGTTGAAGCATCCAAGAAGCAAATTTTTATCCTTCGCAAATAGCGCTAGGGCAGTTGGGGTTCCGCCTGGACGGTGCCGGAAAAGAGGGTGTCAAAGCGGCTAAAGAAGCAAAACCTGTCTGAGCCGCAGGCGAGTTTGTTTCGCTTCCCGCTTTGGCACCCTCTTTTCCGGGTACCCCGCAGGGGCCGGTCCCGGCCAGCCTCGCCAGAGAGTCGCACACGTTGCATTACCAAAGACACTCCGTCGCTCTGGATTCCCGCCGTCACGGGAATGAAAAGCCTCTACAAATTGGCAAGCCTCAAGAATTGGTAAGTTTCTACAAGCGGCAACAAAAACATTGCCCATAATCCCGTGATCATAAATACCACCCAAGTCAAAACCTACCTCCTCGATCTCCAATCCCGCATCATCAGCGCAATGGAGGAAATCGACGGTAAATCATTCATCAGAGACGAATGGCACCGTCCCGAAGGCGAAGGCCCGATCGCCGGCGGCGGCATCTCGCGCCTGCTTGAGGAAGGCAATGTCTTCGAACGCGCCGGCGTCGGTTTCTCCCATGTCAGCGGCATCAGTCTGCCGCCGTCCGCTGCCGCCAACCGTCCGGAAATTGCGGGCCGCAAATGGGAAGCGATGGGCGTGTCGCTGGTATTTCATCCTCGCAACCCGTATGTACCCACCGTGCACATGAATGTGCGCTTCTTCAATGCGACGGAGGAAGGCAAGGACCCGGTCTGGTGGTTCGGCGGCGGCATGGACCTGACGCCCTACTACGGCTTCGAGGAGGATGCGAAGCATTTTCACCAGACCTGCAAGGACGCGTTGGCCCCGTTTCGCGGCGACCTGTATCCTCGCTTCAAGAAATGGTGCGATGACTATTTCTACCTGAAGCACAGGAAGGAACCGCGCGGCGTGGGCGGCATTTTCTTCGACGACTTTCATGCCCTGGGCTTCGACAGCAGCTTCGGGATGATGCAAAGCGTCGGCAACGGCTTCCTCGATGCCTACCGGCCCATCCTGCAACGCCGCAAGGACACGCCCTACGGCGAACGGGAACGGGATTTTCAGGCGTACCGGCGCGGCCGCTATGTCGAATTCAATCTCGTCTTCGACCGCGGCACGCTGTTTGGCCTGCAATCGGGCGGGCGCACCGAATCGATCCTGATGTCGATGCCGCCAATCGTGAAATGGCGTTACAACTGGTCCCCCGAGGAAAACAGCCCGGAAGCGAAGCTGTACACCGATTTCCTGATCCACAGGAACTGGGTATGAGCGCATGAACCGGCGCTGCATCGCCCTGCTGGGCGGAAGCTTCGACCCGGTCCACAACGGCCATGTCGCGCTGGCGAATTACTTTGCCAAACTGCTGTTCCCGGACGAACTGCGGATCATACCCGCCGGCAATCCATGGCAAAAGCAGCCCTTGCGCACCAGCGCCGAGCACCGGGTGGCAATGGTCCGTCTGGCATTCGAAGGCATGCGCATGCCAGTCAGCATCGATACGCAGGAACTGCTGCGGCAAGGACCGAGCTACACCGTCGATACGCTGCGCGCGGTACGCGCCGAGGTCGGTCCCGACGCTTCCGTCATGATGCTGGTAGGGGCCGACCAGTTGCAGCGCCTGCACACTTGGCACGCATGGCGGGAACTGTTCGGTTACACGCATATATGCGCGGCATCCCGGCCCGGATTCGGCCTTGAAACCATGGACCTCGCGCCTGAAGTGGCGCATGAAGTCGCACGGCGTACGGCAACACCGGACCAAATCCGCGCCACGCCGCATGGCCTGATGTATTTCGCCGCGAATCTCGCGGTCAATGTTTCCTCCACTCAAATTCGCACTGCGCTGCAAAGCGGCGATCAGCCCGTCTCGCTGATTCCGCCTGGGGTGCTAGACTATATAAAACAACATCACCTCTATAGAACCTAATGGATATCAAAAAACTGCAAACCCTGGTAATCGACGCACTGGAAGACGTCAAAGGCCACGACATCCGCGCATTCGACACCATGCATCTGACCAGCCTGTTCGACCGCATGGCGATCGCCTCCGGCACCTCGAACCGCCAGACCAAGGCATTGGCAGCATCGGTGCGCGACAAGGTAAAGGAAAACGGCGGCACCATCGTCAGCATCGAAGGCGAAGACACCGGCGAGTGGGTGCTGGTCGATCTGGGGGACATGGTGGTTCACATCATGCAGCCGGCGATCCGCGACTACTACCGCCTCGAAGAGATCTGGGGCGAAAAGGAAATCAAGCTCGGCGCCGCCAAGCGCATCTCCAAGCGTACCGCCTCCGAAGACGGCGGGGAAGCACCGGCAAGAAAAGTATCCCGCCACATCGCCGCCAGCCAGACCACGGTGGACGACGACGAACCGAAGAAGCCCGCCCGCAAGACACCCGCCAAGACTGCTGCCAAGACAGCCGCCAAGGTGCCGACCGGCGGCCGGGTCAAGGTGGCCACCCCGAAAAGCGCTGTCGCACCGAAAAAAGCCCCCGCAAAAACACCTGCAAAAGCACCGGCCAAGCGCGCACCGGCAAGGAAAAAGGCTGCCGAATAGCGTATTCGTTGCAGCGGGAGTGATGTGCGTGC
This sequence comes from Noviherbaspirillum sp., assembly GCF_035944575.1. Lineage (GTDB taxonomy): Bacteria > Pseudomonadota > Gammaproteobacteria > Burkholderiales > Burkholderiaceae_D > Noviherbaspirillum. The sequence continues at coordinate 30,255 of NZ_DASZBA010000093.1, read as the reverse complement.
AGAACAACGCGAAGGAAAGTGCGTCGCAGGGACTGCCCTGCATATGCCGGCGATGGCCCGTGGCGGGGTCATGGCCGGGAACCGTACTGCGACTCCGTGCACCCCGCGCGGCGCGTCGGTCCGCCCTGCCGGATTAAGTACCCCATGCAACTCATCATCGCCGCAGTAGGCCACAAGATGCCCGCCTGGATCGAAGACGGGTTCAATGAATATGCCAAGCGCATGCCGCCCGAATGCCGCATCCTGCTCAAGGAAATCAAGCCGGTCGATCGCTCGGGGAGCAGAACGGCGGAAACCGTCATGGCGCAGGAGCGTGCCCGGATCGAGGCAGCCATCCCCAAGGGTGCCCGCATCATTGCGCTGGACGAGCGCGGCAAGGATATTGCGACCGCTCAACTGGCCCAAATGCTGACCCAGTGGCAACAGGACGGCCGGGATGTTACATTCGTCATCGGCGGCGCGGATGGCCTGGATGCCGGATTCAAGGCATCGGCGGATATGCTGGTGCGCATTTCCAGCCTGACGCTGCCGCATGCCATGGTGAGGGTGATCCTGGCTGAACAACTGTACCGTGCGTGGTCGATCACGCAAAATCACCCCTACCACCGAGTGTAGACATCGATGAAACCGGCTGATAACAAGATTTACCTGGCGTCCAAGAGCCCCCGGCGGCGCGAGCTGTTGCGGCAAATCGGGGTCGACTTCGAACTGCTGCTGCTGCGAGACCAGTCGCCGCGCGGTCCGGAAGTAAGCGAAGAAGTCCATCCCGGCGAGAAGGCCGAAGACTACGTGACCCGCGTCACCCGTGAAAAAGCCGAGTACGCCTGCCGGACCATGCTCTGGCGGCGACTGCCGGTGCGCACCGTGCTGGCGGCCGACACCACCGTGACGATCGACGGCCGCATCCTCGGCAAGCCGGCGGACTCCACCGAAGCCGCCGAAATGCTCAGGGCCTTGTCCGGACGTACCCACCAGGTGCTGACCAGCGTGGCGGTGCGGCGCGACGAAACCACCTACGAGGCGCTGCAGATCTCGGACGTGACCTTCGCCGTATTGACCGACGCGATGATCAAGGCATATTGCGCCACATCGGAACCCTACGACAAGGCGGGCGGCTACGGCATCCAAGGCATGGCCGCGGTCTTCATCCAGCATATCAGCGGCAGCCATTCCGGCATCATGGGCCTGCCGTTGCACGAAACCGCGCAGTTGCTTCATCAGGCAGGCATCACGATCCTATGACCGAAGACATCCTCATCAACATCACACCGCAGGAAACCCGCGTCGCGCTGATCCTGCAAGGCGCGGTGCAGGAACTGCATGTCGAGCGCACGCTCTCGCGAGGCATGGCCGGCAATATCTGCCTGGGCAAGGTGGCCCGGGTGCTGCCCGGCATGCAGTCCGCATTCATCGATATCGGCCTGGAGCGGGCAGCGTTCCTGCATGTGGCCGACATCTGGGAAGCGCGCCCGCATGACACGCCCTCCTCGTCGTCGACGGCCCCGACGCCGATCGAGAAACTGCTGTATGACGGCCAATCGATCATGGTGCAGGTCATCAAGGACCCAATCGGCACCAAGGGCGCGCGGCTGTCGACGCAGATCTCCATCGCCGGCCGGATGCTGGTCTACCTGCCGCAGGATTCCCACATCGGCATCTCGCAGCGCATCGAGAACGAAGCCGAGCGCGACATGCTGAAGGAAAAAGTGAAACGCCTCGTGCCGCCCGACGAACGCGGCGGGTTCATCATCCGCACGATGGCTGAGGAAGCGTCGGACGCCGACCTGCAGATGGACATCGACTACCTGCGCAAGACATGGGCCGCGATCACGCAGCAGGCCAAGACCAAGCCCGCCCCTTCGCTGCTGTACCAGGATCTCAGTCTCGCGCAACGCGTGCTGCGCGACTTCGTCAACGACGACACCTCCACCATCCAGGTCGACTCCCGCGAGAACTTCGTCAAGCTGCGTGAATTCGGCACCACCTACACGCCGTCGGTGCTGTCCAAGCTGGTGCACTACACCGGTGAGCGGCCGCTGTTCGACCTGTATGGCGTAGAGGAGGAAATCCAGCGCGCGCTCGGCCGGCGCGTGGACCTGAAGTCCGGCGGCTACCTGATCGTCGATCAGACCGAAGCGATGACCACCATCGACGTCAACACCGGCAGCTACGTCACCGGCCGCAATTTCGACGACACCATCTTCAAGACCAATCTCGAAGCGGCGCATGCGATCGCGCGCCAGCTGCGGCTGCGCAACCTTGGCGGCATCATCATCCTCGACTTCATCGACATGGAAAGCGTGGAGCACCGCAACGCCGTGCTGGCCGAACTGAACAAGGCGCTGTCGCGCGACCGCACCAAGGTATCGGTCTCCGGATTCTCGGCGCTCGGCCTGGTGGAAATGACGCGCAAGCGCACGCGCGAGTCACTGGCGCATATCCTGTGCGAAACCTGCCCTGCCTGCGGCGGCAAGGGACAGGTGAAGACGGCACGCACGGTGTGCTATGAAATCCTGCGTGAGCTGCTGCGCGAAGCGAAGCAATTCAATCCCCGCGAATTCCGCATCCTCGCATCGCAGGTGGTGATTGATATGTTCCTGGAAGAGGAGTCGCCGCATCTGGCGATGTTGGGCGACTTCATCGGCAAGCCGATTTCGCTGCAGGTGGAGACGCTGTATCACCAGGAGCAGTACGACATTATCTTGATGTAGGGATGTGGTTTTACGAGCATCGAACCGCGAACTGACCGGTACGATTACGTGCCAATGTCGAATCAAAAATTGAAATGAGCCTGGAACGTTACTGTCCTGCTACAGGTCGTTTTATCCTGCAGCTACATCCGGTGGTTATAGAACAAACCTGAACTTCATCCTCAAGGCATCTTGCCAGGTCCCGCATAGCCATGTCTTTGGCCTGTCTTCCGGTAGTCAATGCTTTAAACACCTCTTTCGCGACGTTTTTGTCAATTTCTGCCCCTATGGCCGTCAACACATTTGGATGAGCTCGATCCGCAGGCAGACTAGGACGACCGGCTCCTTCAGGTTTCGTCGCGGTCACGCCAATATTCTTCTCAATGTTGTGCCCAATAATGGAACATGCTGCCAATGGCAAGACCATTAACCCGCATACCGCCGTGGAAAGTAAGTTCAGCTTCATCTGATTCTTATACATGCTTCAACCACGAGAATACGGGGTTAGGGAAACACCACCCGAGGATGCGGGATTCCATTCTTGAATCCCATAAATTACATCAACCCTGTTTGGATTGTATTCGCGCTTGAATGACATTAGAGCGCTTTCGGTCTGACTGTGCTAGGCGAGGCCGAGGTGGTTTGCCTGCGGAACAAGGGTGGAGCGGGCAATCAGGCAGCATGCTGCCGCCCGCGAAACGGCATCCGCTTGCAAGCGGATGCGCGCCCTGCAAGGGGGGGGTGACGCGACATGGCGGGCCATGGCAAGGAAGCCTCGGCGGTCCCGCACAACGCAGTGCCGCTGGTAAAGCGCCCGGCATCGACGGTACGGTCAGACCGAAAGCGCTCTAGCGTGAGTTCCGGTTTCTCGACTATTGGATGCAATTCGAGGAACAGGCCAAGCAGAGAATTTGTGATGTACACATCTAGATCATAGGTCGGTTTATGGGTCGTCCGAACTGCAGTCGACTGTATGCGGTGGAATCTTGTCGATCTGTCCCATTCTCAAATTAAACCGCCAGGCTTGCTGTATGTTCTTTACTTCATACCCATCTATTACCTTTTTCCATCTACCTAAAGCAATTATTGGATCGCTTTTGTAGGCAGATGAGGAGCAAAACAGATGGGGAATCAGTTCATATCCACGCCTTGGTTTGGGCAAACGTAATTCGTCAATCACTTGGATATTCCTTATTTTAATAGGCCCAATGAATTTTTCGAAGGTAATCAATTCATGATCCCTGCATGTCAAATGGGTATAGCCAAATTCACTCCTTTCCCCCAGTACCGCGCCGGCAGCTCTGACACATCCTGGCGCCTCTGATGAGCGAGCAGATGTTGTTGCTCCGGAAATTGAAGGAATGTAAAAGGAACAGAGGAGCAATATTCGTAAAAGATTGTGGATCGCTTTTTCTTTAAGCATAGATTTTTATCAGCCGGCTTCTAATTTTATGGCCCGGGATCGAGCAAATAACTGGTGTCATTCCTACAATTTTCATCGCTACACGAGCTAGTTAGAGCTCTCGTGGTCGGCGATGCTCACACAGACAAGGTCGATACGTGTGGTTTCGATTCAATTGCCACATACGAGCCGACGTCTTCAGCAATAGCTTTCTCAACGCCGAGGCTACTTGCGCAATGTACGAAGGAAAGCCATTGGGCCAAAGTCTTTCCAAAGATGCCCGGATTAGTTGCCTTCATCCTCGCCGGGAGCCGTGGCGAGCCTATCGGACTTGAACGCAAGCAGCGAACTCTGTTTCATGAAATTTAACATTTGACATCGGCGTAGCCTTTGTGACGTCCTCTCGATGGAAGGGTTGGGCGTCATTGCTTTCGAGCCCTCTTTTCAAGTACTTCATTGACCAGAGCAGCAGTTTGCTTCCCGTTCGGCCTGGCCTTCTCCAAAAGTTCGGAGAGCTCGGTTGAGTTGGCTCGCAGGGTCTCTGGAGAAGCCTTGCGTAGGACAACAAGGGCGTTTATGACGCCGCTTTGGTTCGCTAGTCGGGTGCTAGCAGCTTCGATTACCTCAGGAACAACCTTTGGATCGCTAGACCATTGCCGAACAAGTTCTGTGGTTGCTTCAATTCTCTTTTGCTTCTCGGAGTTGAAGATGTTCTCTATGAGGTCTTTTCTTTTTTGTCTAGCGCTGTGAGCGCTTCGGACGCTTGGGTCTTCTCCTGTTCGTTGCCCTTGTTTTGGAGAGTTTCGAGGACGCTAGTGGCCTTCAACTTCTCAGCCGAGTTGTGTCACGAAGTTCTGATCAGTAAATGCTGCCATGGTTAGCAGAGCCGCGTCTCTGGTTTCTTGCTTCTGCAGATGTGGAATGAACTTCTCTACGGTCTGTGCGGTAGCAAGGCGACTTTGAAGGAAAGCCACTCCAACCTGCAGCAGTGAAACTACAACGGCTACAGCGGATATCGATATGGTTAGGCGCTGCAACTTCTTCTGCTCAAACTCGAGCTTTTCGCGCTCAAGCTTTGTTCTATCTGCAGCGAGTTGTTCCTGCTTTGCTGAAAGTTCTGCTTCAGTCATAGAGGCCTGAGTGTTAAAGGTAGAACGGTGTTGGTGACGCTCAACGCTTCGTTAATCGGCGCATTCATACGCCCGAATTGAATACCGAGTTAGAGCAGTGTTTCCCCTGACACCCACTGCCCAAATCACCAAGGCACTCGCTATACCACCTGAGATTGCAACCAACCCAACGACGATAGCAAGTGGCCCTGTACCGACCGCCGCAATTCCAAACAGCGCGGCGTGCAGACCGCATGCAACCCCAAACAAGACAAAATTCATTGCTGTGAGCCATCCCTTGCGTACCATTAGAACCAGCAACGGAATACCAGGGAAAACAGCACAGGCGTATGCAAGGGGGACCACCGTGAAGAGAAAAAATAGTCCAAGAGTACCTAGCACTATCACCGCAACTGATCCATGAATCAGCGGAGCAACAAGGTAGCTAGCAACAAGGAGATCCATAGTTCTAACGAGGGTGCAGATTAAATCGTGGCGCGTACAGCACCCGATGGTGCTGCATGACGGTATGCTGCTTCATTGCCATGCCTTGTTCTTCTCCATTCTGACGACACGTCCCCTACGTAATGCCATAGCGGTGGATCTTCAGCAGGTTATGCACCATGCAGTACAGCTTCCACTGAATATTGACCTTTATTTCGCCGCGCAGGCTGAACCGTCGTAATCCCAGGTTGCTGGTTATATTACCAAACACCGGTTCCACAACCGCCAATCGCCGCCCGTACTGTTGCTTGCCTTCGTCACTGTCGATACGCTCCTTCATAAGCGCGGTGTAGCGGCATGCGGGTGCAGTCGCTTTCGCCTTTAGAAACACGACTTGCCGTACGGCTGTTCGCTGCGGATGCCTCAGGCATTTCTCTATTAATGCAAATGGCACGCAGTGCATTTTCCGGCCCGCTGAACTTCACATACTCACTTCCCTTGATATGGCAGCTATGCCCGTTGCGGTACAAAGCTTTACCAGCCGGGCAAACGCAGGTCTGCCAGTCTGGGTCATAAGCGAAATCTGCTGGACGATAGATGCCATGGCGGCTCTGCCTGAGTTCGGACCGGTGCCGTTGCTTGTATTTGGCCACACCGCTGAAGCGTTCATCCCTTTTGCGAAACAGCTTGTCGGCCACATATGCCTGGATGCGCTGGGCGAACAACGCAGTGGAATTGGCTTCGGTATGAAAGCCGCTATCGGCTGCCAGGGCAGTACGTTGGAAGATGTTGGCATGACGGTCTATGGCGATAAAATTCTCTCTGGTGGCTTCCACCATCGGCATCAATAGGTCATGCTCCTGCGGCACCCCAAAGGCTTGCGCATGCACCACCACTTGATGCTTCGCATCGACGGTCGCCACCCCGTCATAGCCCTGCAACGTGCCGTGCGCCGTCTTCATCTTGACCGAGTCGTTGTCCACCACGTTGCTTTTGCGTGGCCCGCCACTACCCTTGCCGGGCTTGTCGTCATGGTCCATCAAAAAACGCTTGATCTTGTTGATCTTGCGGCGCAGCGCCTGCACGCACTGTTCCTGTCTCTTTCTATTGCTATGAGTCTTGTTGGTACTGTCGGCATGCTGATGGGTGGCGAGCATGTTGCGGACTGCCCGCTCCATCTTGCGTACCTTGGCGGCCAGTTCTTCCCTGGTGTCGCTCCATTCCCGCGAGACATTGGCCGGCACCTTGCAGCCATCAATGGCAAACATATCTTTACCAATGAGCCCCATGTCATCACACACCAGCAGCACTTCAAGAAACAGCGGCATGATCTGCTCGTGCATGGTGCTGATGAAACCAGCAATGGTCGTGAAATGGGGACGGCTGTTGCCCGACAGCGCCATGAAGGTGATGTTCTCCCGGCAAGCACGTTCTATCTCGCGGCTGGAAGTCATGCCTCTGGCATACGCGTACAGGATGATCTTGAGCAGCACGCCAAGGTGCCAGGCCGGTGCGCCGCGACCATCGTTGTGGTAACGCGAGTCGAAGATGGACAGGTCGAGTTCGTGATCAATGAGCTCGGCGAGCGTGTGTTCGAAGGTGCCAGGAAAGACTTGTGCGGCAAACGAAACGGGGATGATGCAAGTCTGGTGGTAATCCACCGATTTGTAGCGGGCCATTGTTGCCTCCTCAACGGTTGAGGGGTCTTGCTTCACAATAACCCGGCTGAAGGCAGGTGCTTCAGTCTGAACAGATTCTTATTCTACAGCCTCAACGCCTACGTTGACCGGCGACCTTGGTCACCTGCGTCGAATGAAGGGTTAGCTTCAAAAGCAAGCTCACTCACGCATGGGTCAGACAATCTGTAGCTAATCCGATCTTCAACTCTTTTAGCACCGAGACGCTCGTAGAAAGAAATTCCTCTTTCATTCCATGTTCTAACGGGCCAGTCGATACGCCTACAACCCTTGTCATAAGCGAATCTTGCCATCCACGACATAAGCGATTTTCCTACACCCTGGCTTCTCGCTGAAGACGATACAAATAGTTCTTTCAGCTGACAGTGCTTACGCTGGTCGACTGCAAAGTCTACGAGCGAATAAACCAGCGTAATTGCTGCCAACCCGACTACCTTTCCGTCGTCATTTGTTGCAACGATCAAGTGATGGGGAGATTTTTCGCTTAGCAAGTTTTCAAAGAGATGTTCACGGACCATATCTTGAGATATGACAGAGCCGTTGTTGTAATAGGCATGTACCTCGCACAGAAGCTCTACTAGCGACTCGTGCTGCTTTTCAGAGACTAGCCCAACCCACATATGTTTTCCTTTGAAGCTAACGTTTGACATAAAAGGCGGCGCCCAACTTGCCGGGCGATGTCCTCTTGATGGAAGGGTTAGGCCGCAGCCACATCACTGGCTGTGTGAGGCCAAACCACCTTAAAGCACTGACACAGGACAGGAGTTGAAGCGTCCAGCTTGCCACCCAGTCTCTCGCAAACTTGACCAAAGTACCAGGTATGCGCTTCTCGCCAGTACTTGAGACTACCGTCGCCTTCGCCTTCTATGGCCGCGAACTCAGCGGTGACATCCTGGAACGGCACGACCTCTACTGAGGTGCGTTCGATGATGGCGACCGGGTTTCCGCTGCCGTCAAGGATGATGCTTAGGTCTCCGGACTTGGGAATCGCTTCGCCAATGGACGTGTACTCCACTGGCAGGCTGGCTGTTGCTCGCTTCTTACCTGCCAGCACGAGCGCTGCCAGTTTATCTGCGATTTCGCCTTCGCCGCCGAAGCCAAAGGCATTGGGCTGGGCATGAGTTCTTGGGTCGCCGTCAGGAAGCGAACTAACGAACGCAGTCCAGTAGGCCTTGCATTTTTCTTTGTCTATCGGCATATCGAATCTCGCTTGCCTCGCTATAGCTGCGGTCTACCGCTAAGGTAACCGGCTCGCGGTAAGCGAGTCGGTGTTCACCGCTGTGTTAGGCGCAATCTGTGTACGAACAAAGTCCCAAATCATCCTCGCACCTTCTTCCGGGGTAACTTTTGAAGTGTCAATCTTCATTGAATATTCCCGGTCATAAGCGGGATGCCCAAACTGCGACCGAGCCATACCGTTGCCCCGATCGGATCGATTCCGTTCCCTTTCTTCGAGTACCTCAAGCGGGCAAAAGACACCGATCACAAACGTAGGTCGTCCCGACGATGCATCCAGACAAGCTGAGATCGCAGATTCGTCACGTAGTACCAGGTCGAGCACAATATTGAAATGACTTTCGTTTATTCGGGTTAAGGTTGATGCCAAGTTGTGATGATAGATCGACAACGCCTGGTTTAACTCGTCCTCTGTCCTCATGTCTCGTCTGCGGGACATCTCCACAAATGCATCAAGCGAGACGTGGAAGACGGGCACATCCGAGCCATCTTGAAGCGCTCTTGCGAGGCTACTTTTTCCGGCACTTGTCTTACCGTGTAAGACAATCGCAGTTCGGACCATCGGAAAGCCTAACGCGGAGATGACCGGCGCTCCGCGACCGTGTCAATTGTTGGGTTATGTGACATAGCTAACCCGTGCCGCGCCACTTGCGCTCTTTGGATCATAGGTCGCAGACACTTCACCCCAGGCATGTGTTCCAACCGGAGCACCGCACGCCATGAGATAGGCAACTAACCAACTTACCCCTTGCTTTTCCTTTTCCTCCGACCAGTCGTCCAAACCGGTCCCAAACTTTTCGTGTGCCGCATAAATTTGAAGCACAGGACGGTCTTGCATGTTCCATAATTTGACTGAAACGCTCATACCACCATCTTCTTCACCTTTGAATAGAGGTGTTACAGGACAAGAGCCATTAACACTTTTCGGAAGTGTTCTGCGCCTGTCACGCGGATCAAAAACCGGCTCTCCAGCATTTGTCATGAGACCGCCAGACGACGGATCAAACTTCAACGATGTAGTCATGACGCAAAACTTCACTTAGGGTAAAAAAATTTCTGTCTAACCTGGCGACTTGTCCGCCTAACCTGAAATATTAAATCGCGCAGAAGCGTTATCAGAACTGCATTTCGTCAACAGGCTGTTTTTCATACACTACTAAATAACCACGGAATGCAGACACCTTCCATACATGCCAGCGACACGGCGCATCTGCTCGCTGCCGCAAAGCCTTCGAAGCTCCTTGATCAAGTCAAACGTTGCATTCTCGACAAGCACTATAGCTTACGGACGGAAGAAGCCTATGTCTATTGGATCCGATGGTATATCCATTACCATGGCCTTCGGCATCCCATGGATATGGGAGCAACGGAGGTCGCGGCTTTTTTATCGCATCTGACCAATGAACGGAACGTGAGCGTTTCCACCCATAAGCAGGCCCTGTGTGCGCTGCTGTTCCTGTACAAGCAGGTTCTTCAAACCGATTTCCCCTGGCTGCAGGATATTTACCGCCCCAACCGGCCAGCGCGCCTGCCGACCGTCCTGACCGAGTGGGAAGTGGCTGCGGTGCTGGAGGAGATGAAAGGCGTTCATGCCCTGATGTTCAGACTGCTGTACGGCACCGGCATGCGAATGATGGAACGCATGACGTTGCGGATCAAGAATGTCGATCTCGGTCGGCGCGAAATCATGATTCGTGAAGCTAAGGGTCGTAAAGATCGCGTGACGATGCTGCCGCTTGCACTGGTTGCGCCGCTCAGGGAGCAGATTACCCGGCTCGGCTGTTTTACGATGCAGACCGGGCCGGATCCCGTCCCGGTGTGATGTCGGCCGATGCCCTTGACCGCAAGTATTTGAAGGCGGCGACGCAATGGGGATGGTTCTAACTTTTCCCTTCGGACCACGAGTCGACCGATCCGCGCTCCGGCATCGTGCGTCGTCATCATATGTACGAGCAGACGTTTCAGCGCGCCATCAAGCGAGCTGGCCAGGTAGCACGCATTCAAGGTTCGGACGCCGCTGCTGGAGTAAAATCTTTTTATTCATGATTGGGCGCAACTGTCTTCCTGACATGGGCGTCAAACAGATCGACGCATCACCATGATTAATTCAACATGCCCGAGCGCACGCAAAGCCTACGCAAATCACTCTTCAAGCTGGCCGCCATCGGCCTGATTCCGCTGGCTATCGTCGGAACATGGGGTATCGGCACGACGATCAGCCAGCAGGAACGGGAAATGAAGCGGTCCGCTCTGGATTTATCCCGCGCGCTGGCGTCAGCAGTGAATGCGGAACTCGATTCGACCGTCAGTTCCCTTCGCACGCTTTCCTATACGACGGCGCTCAATGAACACGATACCAGGCAGTTCTACGACATAGCGCAAAAAGCGGTAAAGGCAAAAGAAAGCTGGAGCGGAGTCATCCTCACCGATGCGGGCGGCGAGGTCATATTTAAAACGGTTCTTCCTTTTGGTGAGCCAGGCGGCCGGGTCATCGACCCGAAGAGCCTGCAGCAGGTCATTCAAACCAATGCGCCAGCCGTCGGACCGATCGCCATGGGACAAGTGCCCGGTTATGCATTTCCGGTGAGAGTGCCCGTCATCGTCGACGGACGGCTTACCTACATTCTTACAGCGGCCATAAAGCCCGACCGGCTGCTGGAAATCGTCCAGCGACAAAACGTCCCGAGGAGCTGGGCCATCTCGGTTTTCGACCAGGAAGGGAACCGCGTCGCGCGCTCCAAGGATCATGAAAAGACGGTTGCCACCAAGGCAACCCCGTCCCTTGCGGCACTCATGGCGGAGAATGCTTTGGAAGGTACGGGCATGTCGAAGACGCTGGAAGGCGATGAATCGCTTACCGGCTATTCAAAGCTGGTCGACTACAACTGGAGCGTCGCCGTCGGCATACCGACAGCCGAACTGAGGACGGCTACGTACCGGACGCTCGCCGTCTACGCCTTCGGCATTCTGGTGTCGCTCGCCCTGTGTACCCTACTCGCAATCCGGATGTCCAGGAAGATTCTGGATTCCCTGGAGACGGTACGGAAGCAGGCAGTTCTTTTCGAGCAGGGAAAACCGGTCGATATCGCGCAAAGCCCTTATCCGGAAATCGACGCACTGGCAAACGCTTTAAGGAATGCTTCCCTCGAGCGAGCGGACGTGGAAACGGAGCGCGAGCGATTGCTCGCGTCCTTGAAGGAAGCGCTTGCGCGGGCGGAGGAAGCCAGCCAGGCAAAGGACCAGTTCCTGGCGATCCTGGGACACGAGTTGAGGAATCCGCTTGCGCCGATGGTCACCATACTTCATCTGATGGAGCTGAGGGGCGATACGGCCATGAGCCGCGAACGCCAGATCATGAGCCGGCAGGTTGCGCACATGAAGAGGCTGGTGGACGATTTGCTCGACGTGTCGAGAATCACCCAGGGCCGTCTCGAGATGCAGAACGAGGAAGTATCGCTTGCAGCGGTGATCGAACAGGCAATGGAAGCAGTGGCTTCGCTGCCGTCGGCGAAGGACATCAATGTCCGGCTGCCGGAAAGCCCGGTATGGCTGCGCGGCGACATGTCCCGCCTGGTCCAGGCAATCACTAATCTATTGACCAATGCATTGCGGTTCGATCCATCAGGGAATATTTTGCTTACCGCCACGACCGAAGGCTCCACGGTGCGTATCGCCGTTTCCGACCACGGCACCGGGATTTCGAAGGAAGCGCTGGCGCGGATTTTCGAGCCGTTCTTTCAGGGTCCCCAACAACTCGCCCGCGCATCGGGAGGATTGGGCCTCGGCCTGGCGATCGTCCGGCATATCGTTGAGCGCCACGGCGGCACCGTATCCGCCGCAAGTGGCGGGTCGGGCAAAGGCAGCACCTTCGAAATCCTGCTCCCGACATGCGCGCAGCCTTCCACACGCGTCGACGACAGCGAGCCGCCCGAGAGCGAACATCTCGGACGCATCGCCATTATTGACGACAATGTCGACGCCGCCACCACGATCGCCGAGGCGCTGCGCATCGCCGGACATGATGTATGCATCGGTCACAGCGCCGCGCAGGGATTGCGTCTGGTCGATGAATTCAACCCGGATATCGCCATCCTGGATATCGGACTTCCCGATATGGACGGCTTTGAGCTGGCGCAGTCGATCCGGTCGCAGAACAAGGAATGGAAAGGACGTCTGATCGCTCTCAGCGGCTATGGACAAAAAGCGGACAAGGTGAAAGCGGCCAGTCATGGCTTCGAGGCACACCTGACCAAGCCGGCGAGCATCGCCGAACTGCTGGCGGTCACGGAAGCGCTCCTGGCATCCGGTAAAACGTGATGCGTTGATCGGCGGGCACGGAGGGCTGATGAAGAAGCATGGCAAGCTTGCCTGCCGCGGTGCGCGATTGTCGTATCGTTCTTTCGCCGGCGAGCCGCCTGACCGCCGAGCGGAGTAAACGCTGCGCGCAGCAATGCAAGTACATCAGCACGGCCGGAAGTTCGCCGGCCGTGCTGTGCTTCCGACACTTACCTCAGCGCTTACTTCAACGCTTACTTCAGCGCTTACTTCAGCACATCGCTGGCCTCAGCCGCCGCGATGAGCGCATCGGCATCCTCCTTCAGCAGGAAGCCGCGTGCCATCGCGTTCGCCGCGGCTTTCTTCACCGCTTCCACGTAGCCGGCATGGGAACCGTAGCGCTCCTCCAGCGACGGACGCGGGTCGTTGCTGGCGAGCCGCTGCGCCCTGGTCTTGGCGAACGGCACCATGCCGCCGACATAGTTGCAGATCTGGCCCGCATGAAATGGCCGTGCGCCGCCGGCGGTGATGTTCCATCCAAGGTAGGTGCCCAGTGGTGCATCGAGCAGCACGACCGGCACGCCGCCCACTTCGTTGCCATCCGCATCCACGCGCGGCACCAGCATCTTGATGACCTGCTTGATCGGTGGCGGCGCATTGGTCGGCACACCGGAGGCATCGGTGTAGTTGAAGAGCGGGCCCCAGTCATAGTCCAGCACCGGCATGATGAAGCCGGGCTCCGGTGCCGTGGCACGCAGTCCGGGGATGGTGGGGAAGCCCATCGCCTCCTTGTTGGCCTCGACCAGGTCGGGGATATTGCGGCCCCGGTTCTGCTCGCCGTCCGCCCTTCTGCCGTTCAGGGTCGGATAGACGCTGTCGGGCGGCGCCGTGTTCTTCATCACCCAGTTACGGAAATGCACGCGCAGCGCGTTCACGGTTTGCGTATGCGGCACCGGGTTGGCGGGCAGCACAGCCGAGCCATAGTTGTTGCCCGGGCAGTTGGCGACCGGGGTCGGATTCAGGCTGGTGTTGAATCCGCCGGCGCCGCCGCCATGGGTGGAACTGGCGATGTAGTAGCGGCGCACGTTGTCCGGCAGCGGCAAGTCATTGCGGGCATCGGTGCCGACCCACTCCGGCGTGAGTTTCAGCGCCCACACTTCTGCCGAGCCGAAATGCTCGACGATCTTCGGACAGGTCTTCGTGGCTTCGCAGCGGTCGAGAATGCCGGCGGGCGGCAGGCCGCGCACCTGGTCCGGATGCTTGCTCCACCATTGCGGCCCTTCGCTGCCGGCCTGATAGAGCTCCAGCACGCCGTCGGGTTGGGCCCAGCGGAAGTTCAGGGCGATGCGCCGGCCGGCAATGATCGGCCACATGCCGTCATGCACCTGCCGCCTGTCCTCCGACTGGTTGAAGCCCATGTGCAGCCATCCGCGCAGGTAATTGCCGGATTGCGACACGCCGCGGGCGATGCTGTGGGTGACGCGCCCGGCGATCGGATTGGCCGTGCCGCTATCGTCGGCAGCGGCAGTCTTGAAGAATGCGCCAACGTCGCGCCAGGCGGCGAAGCCAATGCCGAGCACGTAGGGATCTTTCGCCTTGAAGGTTACCTGGTACAGCTTGGCGGGATCGAAGCCGCCCTTGACGCAGATCTGCGTCGGGTCCGGCGTGCCCGGGAACGGATTGGTTTCGCTGCAGCGCGCCCATGCCCAATCCGTGCGCGGCACCTCGACCTCGCCCGTGACGACGCCTTCCATGCTTTCGCCGGTGCGCGTTACCAGCTTCGCGTACTGCGGACTGTTGTCCAGCGTGACGGGCTGATACGGCACCGGATTGGACTGCACGATCAGCGGCTGGGATGCGACGCCCGAACGGTTGATGATGCGGCCGAACACCATGCCGGTGATGGTCGAGCCGTCCGGGTTTTTCGCGATCGGGACCTTGAGCCAATGACGGCCATCGACCGTCATCGTGTCGCGGACCAGCGTTCCGGACGCGGTGGGTCCGTCCGGGCCGGCGGTCACCGTGCCGGCGTTGTCACCCTGCCATGCGCTGGCCAGGCCGATGTCGCCATTGTTGCGCTCCGCCACGACGATGGTCGTCGGACTTCCCCGGTTGGGCACGTCGTGCCACAGCAGGCCGCTGGCCTGATCCATGTTCACCGGCTTGGTTACCACGAAGCTGGCGACATAGCGGACCTTGCCGTCCGGGTCCTTGCCGAGTTCGATGTCTTGGATCAACGCGTTCAACGGATCGCGCGGATCGAGTTCGCCAAACGCGCGGCCGGAGATCTGTTCATAGGCGATGGTCTGGCCGGTTGCATTGGCGAGTGGTTTCTGTTCGTCAATGACGATGCGCGTCACGCGCGCATCGGCAGGCAGCGTGAACGCTGCCGCGCAGCAAGCGGCGGTGAGGGTGAGCATCAGCCGCTTTGGTTGTCGTGAAGATTGAGCATGAATCATTCTGGTCTCCTGATTATTGGTGGTCGGCATCGACGTTGCCGATATCGATTGCGCAGAGCCTTATTCACTACGTATGGATTGGCTCGTTGCGCGTTGGTGCTCCTCCCAATTCGATGACGCATAGAAATGATCCCTCACTCGTCGAAGTGACGGTCCACCCATTTCCTGATTCCCTCCAGGGAACGAAACTCCGTGACTGACCGGCAGTCGATATGCGGATGCGCACGCCGCATCATGTTGGACAACGCAGCACCCGGTCCCAGTTCAAGCGCGATGGTGACGCCCGCTTCCGCGCAGGCATCCATACAGTCCTTCCAGCGGATCGTTTGATCGAGCTGGCGCGCGAGCGTGCCGATGGCGTCGGCCTTGCGCCGGATGACTTCGGAAGATACGCCTGCAACGACTGGATGATCCGGGTCCGCGAAAGGCATCCTGTGCAGTTCTTCCAGAAACGGCGCGACCGCAGGGGTCATCAACGGCGTGTGCGACGCGATGCCCACGGGCAGGAGCGTCGCCGTGCAGCCGGTCTTCAGCAGTTCTTGCTCATACGCCAGCGCGTGCTCGCGCAGTCCCCCGACGATGGCGCTGTCCGCGCCGGTCTCGATGGCGACGAACAATCCGGCACGTGTCGCCGAGTCGGCGATGGATGACAGGTGCATGCCGCTCACCGCCAATAGGCCTTGAGGCTTATCGTTTCCGCAGCTGTCCATCAGGCATGCGCGGACCGCCGCCAGCGACAGTGCTTCGGGTGGCGTGATGGCACCTGCAACTGCATAGGAAGACAGCTCGCCGATGCTGTAGCCGGCGACGATGACGGGTAACGGAAGGGCTGGCTTCAGTGTTTCCCATGTGGCGAGTGTCGCGGCGACGATCAGGGGCTGGGCGATGCGGTTGGAAAATAGTGCTGACGGATTACTTAGGGCGGTATTCAAGGGAAGGTTGATTTTTTCTTCGATCGACCATTGGGCGAGCAGCGTTGTGGCGCGGGCGGCGTTATCGAGGATGTCGAACATCCGCGCATGCTGGCCGCCTTGGCCTGGGCACAGCAGTGCGAGATGTTTTGTCATGGTGATGCTCCGAGCGGTGCTGCGGGGTGTCGATGTATTCGTCAGTACAATGAAGTGCGATTGCGGCCTAAACACGTTCCGTAAGAGGAGGAAGGAGCAGTCCGGAGATGGTTTGTGACGCAGTTGTGCAGTGCTACCCAAACCGCCGCACCGCCTTATACACAAAGCAGGCCGCCCCCAGCAAATCAGCCGCCCCACCCGGCGACAGCCTTTTCTCCATGAAGTACCGATGACAGGCAACCGCATACTCCTTCCAGTCGGCGGCCGCCGTACCGCCGCGTGCCAGGAAGTCGCTGCCACACAGCTTCACGATCTGCGCGCCCGCTTCCCCGCCCCGGTAATACACATTCGTATCACTGACGCTCGCCATCAATGCAAACATTGCTTCGATGCGCGCCCGCTCCCAGCATCCGGTCGTCGCCATCGTGACCTGCAGCCTCGGCAGCGCGACCTTGAACACCGACGGCATGCCCAGCGCCGCTTCCTCGCGTGCCCCGGTGACTGCGTGCCGCTTTGCCACCTGCACCCCGTGCGACCCGGCATCGCCATGCCGCGTATGAGCGATCAGGTCCGTGCCCCATCCGCCGATGAGCGTCTGCCTGATTGCGGGCGGAGAAAAAGAAACCCCTCTACCGTGACAACGGCCCGTGGCTGCGCACAGCATGCCGAGCGCGAAGATCGCGCCGCGATGCGTATTGATGCCGCCGGTCGCCCGCAGCATGCGCGCTTCCGCTTCCATGCCGAGCGCCTTCAATGCATGAAACGGCGCGTCGCGCAGGCCTGCCTCGGTCATCCGGACGAAATAGTGGCGCAGCGAGAACAGGCTGCGGAAGAACGTCTCTGCATTCATGTCCTCATGACTGCCGTTGTCGACCAACGAGACCAAACCGGGCTTTGGATAGAGCACGAGTTCGTCATGCAGGCTGGCGATGGCGATGCGCCCGACTTCCACGCAGAAACTCCTGTCCGGGTTCACGGTCGATCGCAACGGCGACGGCAATCGTTTCGCGGGAAGATGCAATACCATGGCCATGCCGTTTGTCATGCCGTCTCCAGCGTGTCGCGCAATTCCGAAGGCTTGGCGAGGTAGACGCTGCGATAGTCCTTCACCAGGACACGCACGCCGGTTGGCCCGTTGTCCGCCGCCAGCCATTCTTTCCACGCCACCGCCTGACCGGAAGGGAAAACAATCTCGCCATCGAGCGGCACCTGCGCCGCCGTCGCCTGCAATAGCCCAAGCATCACGGTCAGCTGCTCGCGTGTGACCGGATAGCAGAGCACATCGATATCCGATGACGCCGTCAGGTAGGACTGCCCGGTGAGCGCCTGCAGCGCAAGCGATCCGTAGACACGCAGCGCCACGCCCGCCTCGCCGGCCGCCAGCTCCAGTTCCGCGAGCGGACTCCGCCATGACGCCGGGGCGGCGGGAATCGCCTCCTCCATTGCCAGCGGCGGCAGCACTTTGGCGACGTGCGCAAGCGTGGCTTGCAAGGCGAGCCGCCGTTTGTATCCGCTCGCCGGGTCCGGCGGCAGCGCGAGTCCGACAGCGCATTGATCGTCCGTGGCATCCACATCGCGCCTGCGCACGATCGCGGGCCAGTCTGCCTGCCGCCACCGCGCGATGACATCACGGCAACCCGCGCCACATGCTGTTTCGGCCTCCCGCCATCCTTCCGGCGTCAGCCAGGCAAGGCTATGCCGCGCGAGCATGGCCGTCCGCCAATACCGCCTGCACGACCCGCTGCGACCACTTCCTGCCGCCGCGCGCCGCGCCGAGTTCGCTGCGCCGGTCCGCCTGTGTCACCGTGTCCAGCGCCCGTCGCAGGTTTCCGGCGAGATCCTTGTCCCAGATGGCTTCCAGTCCGCCCATCACAAGGTAGTTGTGCGCGCCGGGTGCGAATACCGGGTTGTCCTTTGCGAGTTCGGTGAGTCTTTCCTCCGGCACCTTGGTGATGCGCGCCATCGCCGGCAGGCCCATGACGCGGATGGTGGCGTCCGGCAGCGCATAGCAGGCATCGGCCAGCAGGCCGCTGGTAATGAAGCCGCCGGACAGCGCCTGGTCGTACACCAGTCCGATCACCTTGTGGCCGCGCCGCCGCGCCAGTTCGATGCATTTGCCGAGATGGGCCATATAGCTGTTGATGCCGAGCATTTCATCGCGATGCCGCAGGCGCTGCCCCTGCGTGTCGACCAGGATGACGATGGGCCGACCGGGATGCGAGCGCACCGTGTCCAGCACCGCCTTCGCCTGCGCCAGCGCGATCTCGATGCCGATCGGCGTGTGCCCGGTGGTGCCGATGATCGTCACCGTTTGCGTGGACACGTTTGCCGTACCCGACAGGAAAAAATCCTGTTCGGTGATGTCATGCCCTTCCGGGAACAAGTGCGAAGCGAGCGTCTGCCAGTCCATGTTCAGCGTCCTGTCCGATAGGTTTGCGACACCGTGTTGAATGTCTCGGCGTCCAGCATGGGCACCGCAGCCGGATCGGGAATGCCGAGATCGGTCCATATCTCGACCGGATCGGATAGTTCACCGAACCGCGCAAGCCGTTGCTGCAGCAGGTCCTGTTCGGCTTCCAGTTCGGCCAGCGTGAGTGCCACCTCCGACAGGTCGGCCTGCTGTATCGCGCGGAAGGCGGCGTCGCGGAATGCGCCGATGTCGTCCGGCACGATGACGTGGCAATCGCCCAGCAGATAGCGGTGCTTGCCGCCGGTGGTGCGCCACACCAGTGCGCGGTCACGCGAATCGAATTCCTCGACGCCCGCCGCGGTTTCGATGACTTCCGGTCCCGACATGGCGAGCCGCCCTTCCTCCGACATGATGATGGTGTTGGCGCAGCGGGCGACGATGCCCATGCCGCCGAAGCAGCCGTTGGCGCCGCCGATGAGGACGATGACTGGAATGCCGGCGGCGCGCGTGTCGAGCACCGCGCGCATGACTTCGGACACGGCGATCAGCCCCGCATTCGCTTCATGCAGGCGCACGCCGCCGGTCTCCAGCAGCAGGATGACGGCGCCTGCCTTTTCATTGATGGCTCGTTTGAGCAGGCCGACCAGTTTCGCGCCATGCACCTCGCCGACCGCGCCGCCCATGAACCCGCCTTCCTGTGCCGCCGCCAGCACCGCTGTGCCATGCAGGCGCCCGCTGCCGATCACGACGCCGTCGTCGAACGATACCGGGGCATCCAGTTGTTCGAGATGCGGGCTGGTGAAACGCGTGGCGGGCGGCAGGATTTCCGCGAAGCTGCCCGGATCGAGCAGGCGGTGGATGCGCTCGCGGGCGCTCGATTCGAGATAGCTGCTCATGGCGTTCCCCGGAACATCGATTCAGCGGCCTGGTCGAGGCGCAGGCTGACCACCGCAGGAGTTGCCCCCATGTCGTTGATGGAGATGCGCGTATCGGCGAGCGGCCAGCGCGCATGGAAGTCGGCCATCACCGCGTTCCATATCGGCCCGAAGCCGACGGCGGCGGTTTTTACCTCGATCTCGCAGGCGCCGCCGAGAGACGCCGGTTCCATCAGCACTTCGAGATTGCCGGAGCTCACGACGCCGACCAGCAGCGGCTGCACGCCGCTTTTGCGATTGCCGTTTTCAAAGCGGAATGTCAGTGTTTCCATGATGTGCCTACCAGTTCCTGAAGCGCTTCGGCGGGTCGTACAGTCCGCCCGACGCGCGCACCAGTTCCTTCATGTTCCGTGCGGCGAGCAGGTCGCGCGTGGCAAGCCGCTTGTCGATGCCGAGGTCCTCCGGCCGCCGGATGATGCCCCGGTCGCGCAGGTTCTCGACCATGCGTTTGTCGCGCGCGAGGCCGATCGCGGTATATCCGGCAACGCCGCGGATCGCCTGCTCCCGTTCCTCGTCGCTGCGGCACAGCAGCAGGTTGGCGATGCCCTCCTCCGTCAGCACGTGGGACACGTCTTCGCCGTAGATCATGACCGGCGGAATCGCCATGCCCGCCTGTTCCGCAAGCTGCCAGGCATCCAGTTTTTCCACGAACGCCGGCTGCATGTGTTCGCGGAAGGTTTCCACCATCTGCACCACCAGCTTCTGCCCGCGCGGCATCAGGTTCCTGCCGTCGCGCGCCTGCCGTCCGGCCTGCAGCCACGCCGGGCTGATATGCCGCCGCCCGCGCGCGTCCGCGCCCATGTTCGGCGCGCCGCCGAAGCCGGCGACCCGGCCGATGGTGGCCGTCGATGAATTGCCCTGCAGGTCGATCTGCAGCGTCGATCCGATGAACATGTCGCAGGCGTAATGGCCGGCGGCCTGGCACATCGCCCGGTTGCTGCGCATCGAGCCGTCCGGGCCGACGAAAAAGATGTCCGGCCGGGCGCGGATATAGGCTTCCATGCCCAGCTCGGAGCCGAAGGAATGCACCGATTCGACAAAGCCGGATTCGATCGCCGGGATCAGCGCCGGATGCGGATTGAGCGCCCAGTGCCTGGCGATCTTGCCTTTCAGTCCGAGCGACTCGGCATAGGTCGGCAGCAGCAGTTCGATGGCGGCAGTGTCGAAGCCGATGCCGTGGTTGAGGCGCTCGACGCGGTACTCGGCGTAGATGCCCTTGATGGCCATCATCGCCATCAGCACCTGTATCTCGGATATCTGCGCCGGATCGCGGGTGAACAGCGGCTCGATGTAGTACGGCGTCGGCGACTGCACGACGAAATCGACCCAGTCCGCCGGGATGTCCACCCGCGGCAGGGTGTCGTCGATCCGGTTGACCTGGGCGATCACGATGCCGCTCTTGAATGCGGTCGCCTCGACAATTGCCGGCGTGTCCTCCGTGTTCGGCCCGGTGTACAGGTTGCCGTCCCGGTCGGCCGCTTCCGCGACCACCAGCGACACGCGCGGCGTGAGATCGATGAAGTAGCGCGAAAACAGTTCGAGGTAGGTATGGATCGCGCCGATGTTCAGCTTGCCCGCCGCCGTCAGCCTTGCAAGGCGGGCCGCCTGCGGTCCGGAAAAGGAGAAATCCAGGCGGGAGGCGATGCCGCGTTCGAACACCTCGAGATGCTCGGGCAGCGCGATGACGGACTGCAGCATATGCAGTCCGTTGATCCGCACCGGATCGAGGCCTGCCAATGCCTTGGCGAGAAAATCGGCCTGCTTCTGGTTGTTTCCCTCGATGCAGACCCGGTCCCCCGGCTCCAGCACCGCATGCAGCAGATCCCCGATGCGGCCGGCCGGGCACGCCTTGCCGGACAATGCGCCGTCCAGTGCGCTGCGCACGCGTTCCAGGCGGAGCGCCCGGTTGGCCTGCTGCTGGTTCCAAATGCGGTCGGGCGCACCCATTCGTTTCTCCGGCTCGGGTTGGACTTGTGTACCTGCGCGTGCTCGCGTCAGTCGAGCTTGACGTTTGCGGTTTTCACGACCTTGTTCCACCGGGCCACGTCCGATGCCACGAATTTGCCGAACTCGTCGCGCGACATCGTCGGCACCTCGGAACCCGCATTGGTCCAGTTCGCCTGCAGCTCCGGCGTCGCCAGTGCTTTTTTCACCTCGGAAGCCATGCGCTCCACGAGTTCCGGCGGCGTGCCCTTGGGCGCGAACAGGCCATACCAGGTCGACACTTCATAGTCGGGGACGCCTGCCTCGGCGGCGGTGGGAATGTCGGGGAAGCCCGGTGCGCGCTTGGAGGAAGCGACGGCCAGCGCCTTGATGCGACCGCCCTTGAGATGGGAAGCCGACGATCCGAGCCCGTCGAACATCATGTGGACCTGCCCCGCCACCAGGTCCTGCAGGGCCGGGCCGGCGCCGCGATAGGGAATATGCGTCAGCTGGGTCTTGGTCTGGATCTTGAACAGCTCGCCGGCGAGGTGATGCGACGTGCCGTTGCCGGCGGAGGCGAAATTCACCTTGCCCGGATTCTTCTGCGCATACTCGATGAACGATTTGAGGTCGTTCACCGGGACCTGCTGCGCATTGACCACGATCACCTGCGGCGGCGTTGCCACCAGGGCGACGGGAATGAAGTCCTTCAGGATGTCATAGTCAAGCTTCGGATAGATCGACGGCGCAATCGCATGGTGCGCGGCCCCCATGAAGAAGGTATAGCCGTCAGGCTGCGCTTTCGAGGCCACGCTGGCGCCGAGGGTGCCGCCCGCGCCGCCGCGGTTATCGACGATCACCGATTTTCCAAGCTGCTTGGTCAATTGTGCCGACAGGGGTCTCGCAAAGGCATCGGTGCCGCCGCCCGCGGGGAACGGCACGATGATGGTGACGGGGCGGTCGGGCCATGCCTGCGCGGCACATGTGGCTGAGAAGGCAAGACCGGCTAACAGGAGCAATGCGCGTTTGAACATCATGGTTGTCTCCACCAGAAAGGAGGTTGGTCGGGGCCGCTTCGCGGTCTGTTTTCAGTAAATTTATACAAAATGCGGTTTCATGTATACATAAGCCATTTTTGAATATGCAATTTGCTTGATAAAACTCAAAAAAGGCTTTGCTTTTGAAAATTTGCTAATAAATTTCCCTGGTTTTTGAAGGCGGTTTGCTGTTGGAAATGCCAAAATCATGCAAAACCACGCTTTGCACATACATATCGGGTGATGATGTATACAAAAGCGCGTCAACATCGTCGTACCGATGCTCAACCCTATCCTTGCCTGATTCATGAAGAGCCGCTCCCAATTTCTGCGCGATGCCATCGAAGAACAAATTGCCGTCGGCGAGCTGCGCCCCGGCCAACATCTGGATGAAACCGAACTCGCCGCGCGGTTCGAGGTTTCCCGCACGCCGATCCGCGAGGCGCTGATCCAGCTTGCCTCCATGGGCCTGGTCGTCATTCGGCCGCGGCGCGGTGCCGTCGTCGCGGAAATCACGCCGCAGCAACTGGTGGAAATGTTCGAAGTGATGGCGGAACTCGAAGCGGTGTGCGGCCGGCTGGCCGCGCGGCGCATGTTTTCCGAAGAGCATGCCGAGCTGCTGAAAGCGCACGAGGCGTGCCGGGAGGCGCATGAATCGGGCGATACGGATAATTACTACTACCTGAACGAGGTGTTCCACCACCTGATCTATACCGGCAGCCACAACACCTTTCTGGCCGAGCAGGCGCGCAACCTGCACCGCCGCCTGCGGCCGTACCGGCGCCTGCAGCTACGGGTACGCAATCGGGTCGCGACCTCGTTTTCGGAGCACGACGCCATCGTCAACGCCATCGTGTCCGGCGATGGCGACCGCACCGCCGAGCTGCTCCGCGACCACATCATGATCCAGGGCCAGCGGTTCGCAGATCTCGTCGCCTCGCTGTCGCATCTGGCGACGAAGGCGGCGTAAGGCGCTACCCGCCGATCTGGCGGAACGGATCGAGCGCCAGGTCGATCAGCCGGCGCTGGCGCACCACCATCTCCGACGTTGCCGTCATACCGTAACGCAAGGGATACGTCTGTTCCCCGACCACGTAATGGTCCTGGTCCAGCTTGACCCGCCCTTCGTAGACCGGCTGCTTGGTCTGCTGCGAGGGCTTGGTCGTCAGCGAGATGAATTCGAGCGTACCCTCGATGAGGCCGTAGCGCTGATATGGAAACGCGTTGAACTTCAGCTTCACCGGAATACCTTCGCGCAGGAAGCCGCGGTCGTTCTCCGCGATCTCGACCTTGAGGATGGGGCGCGCATCCTTGGGCGCGATGCCGCCCAGCGGCGTATTGGCCTGCACCTTGTCGCCCTGCTGGGTGGAGATCACGTCGGTGACGACGCCGTCGACCGGCGCAACGACAAGGAGGAAATTATCCTTGTCGATATTTTCGAAGCGGATGCGCGCGGCCGCATCCGCCAGCAGGCGCGCGGTCTGCACCTGGAGACGCAATTTATCTTCCGCACCGGTCATCTCCCGCACCGCCGCTTCATATTGCAGGCGCAGCTTCGCAAGCTCCTGGCCGCTGACTTCAAGCTGGGATTTCGCCTGCTCGAATTCCAGGCTCTGCCGCGCGCCGATTTCGCTCAAGCGCGCCTGCGCGACGCGATAGGCGTTCTCGGCGGCTTGATACGCATTCTTCTTGGCCTGCACCTGCAGCTCCGACACGCCGCCGCCGCCCGGCAGGGATAGCAGGCGGCCGAACTTGTCGGCCTCGTCCTTGGCGGCATCGCGGGCGCGGCGCGCCTCCTCCACATTGGTCCGCGCCTCCTGCGCCTGCGCCCGCTGCCCTTCCGCCAGCTTCGATGTCCCGTCGGCCATGCGCTTCTCGTGCTGGCGTTCCTCCACCTCGATCTGCTGCTTGAGGGCCGCCACCCGGCGTTCCAGCATCGCCTTCCGTTCCGGGAACTGCTTCCATTCGCGCTCCGCGTCTTCGAGCTTCAACTGCGCCTCCAGCGCCCGCGTCGCCGCCTCGATCGCGCCCCGTGCATTCAGGCGCGCGACGACATCGCCCTTCAGGACCGGCTGGCCGGAAGCGATATAGAGATTGGCAAGCTCACCGTCGATAGGCGCATACAGGCGGCGCACCTCGGAGTCCGGCATCAGGCTGCCCTGCGCCGACACGATCACATCGGCACGGCCGAAGAACGACCAGCACAGTGCGGTCAGCACGAGACCCAGCATCGCCAGAATCACCGCCTGCATCAGACGCCACGGCTCGGAACTGAGCAGGGCGATTCCCTCCGCGCTGTGGTCTTCGAGCGCTTCGGACAGGGGTTTGAGAGGGGTGTCTTTCATGGGTCAGGTGCTCCGGGCGACAGGGCCAATCTTCGCGAGGTGAAAAGCTTGCAAGCGGAGCGGCTTCTTCCCCTTTGCTGAGCGGAGGAACCGTTCTCTGATACTTTTAAAGCCAACGATCGAAATCACATTCATACAAGCCTTTCTTTGCACCGTATCTGTTCTCCCCTTGATGGCAGCAAGTCGCTGTTAAGGGGATGAGGTTTATTTCCCTGCCACCTTTAACAAGTCCATCTTCGCCTTCAGTGCAGCTCCATCCGCATTGCCCTGCAATCCCAGCAAGGCATTGCGCTGCTGCGCCATCTCCGCTTCGATCTCGAATTGCAGCGTCTCCCATTGCGCCGGATGCGCCGCCTTCATCTGTTTATGAACCCGCACACCCTGGACCGCGTCATCATGCGCCCGTGACAACAGCCCGGCCTGCGTGCGGAACCGTTCCGATATGCCGGATTCGATACGCAGACCCGCATCGATCGCACCGTTCTCCTGGTATTCCCGCCAGAGCGCCGCGGCGCGCGCGACCTTTTCCTCGGCGCGCTTGAGCACCCTGCCCTTGTTGGCGACGAGATCGCTCTCCACGGCGCGGATGAAGTAATTGTCTTCCCGCGGGTCGAGTACGCCATAGAACGACAACAGGCGTTCGTCGAACCCTTTGTCAGCGCGTGCGCCCTGCAACGCCGCGAACTGCTTCACCACGTTCTGCCTGCGGGCCAGATCGTTCACGACGCTGTCATTCCATGCGCCGCCTTTCACCTTCTCCAGTATGGACAAGGCAGCTTTCGAATCCCCCCGGCTCCATGCATTCGCCGCCTCGGTGTAGCCGGCGAGCAGGTCAGGCGGCGGCAACCGTCCGGACGTTGCCAGCGATTCCATTTTTGCCTTGAACGGCGGCGTCGCGAACTGCACGGTCGCAAGATGATGGGCGAGCGGCGCGATCTGCCGGTCACGCATCGCTTCGTCTATCCGGATGTACTGCTGCAGATCCCGGCGCAGCACATCCATGCCGCCGATGCGCGGATACTTTTCCGCATAGTCGTCGAGCACGGCGGTCAGCGCCGCCGGCCTGTCGCGGCCAAGTTCGGTATCGATGGTGGATTTGAGCCGGTCCATCGCCGCCAGATACACCGCGTTTTCGCTTTGCAGCCGGCGCAGATGGCTCAACGCGGTTGCATACGGCTCCCTGAATTCAGGAACATGCGACACGATGCGCGCGAGCGACCGCTGGTGCCCGCTGGTGTCCTCATCCCAGTAGGCGAGCAGCGCTTTGATCTGCTCTTCATCAGCGAAGATCCGGATCGGCGCGTCGGCCTGCTTCCGGGTAGCGGTGAATTCGCTTAGCTTGCCCATCCACTCCAGCTCGGCGAGCAGCGGCTGCACATCCTTGTTGCTGTTTCCGATCTCCCTCATCGCGGCGAGCATCGTGCCTGCCTGCGCATAATCGCCTTTCTGAA
Organism: Noviherbaspirillum sp.; assembly: GCF_035944575.1. GTDB lineage: Bacteria > Pseudomonadota > Gammaproteobacteria > Burkholderiales > Burkholderiaceae_D > Noviherbaspirillum. The sequence continues at coordinate 3,775 of NZ_DASZBA010000093.1, read as the reverse complement.
GCGCTTCGAGCCAGCGCGGCAGATGCGCCTTGAGCAAGGCTTCCGTCGCGAGCGCCTGCAATCCGCCATTGTCGGGATCGCCTTCCAGGTCACGGCTGGCCAGCACCGCGGCCTGCTCGTATTCCCCCTGCGCGACCATCTCCTTCAACTGCCCTTCGCCGCCGGCATGAAAATATGCCAGCACGGCAACCACCGACACCATTGCGAATGCGATTGCCGCCCACCAGCGCGTGCGCCGCTTGCCCTTCGTTTCGCCATCGTGAAGCGCCTGTGCGGCGCCCCGCACCATCGAGCTGAACTTCCCCCTGGACCGCGGCTTGCGCGATTCCTTCGCCGCTCCGTCGGCGTCTTTCCTTTCCTCGCTGACCGGTTCCTCCTCCGTCTGTCCGGCCGGTTCGATGCAGAAAATGTCGAGAAAGGAATCCGGCGCGGCGATGAAGGTCGTTTTGTCCATCGCGTCCGGCACCGGCGGCGCCACCTTGGGCGGCGGGTCGCTGATCTTGGTGACGGTCGGGTCGATCGCGGTAGTGTCTTTCTGCAGGCTGACGACGTAGACGAAATGATGGCCGCCGAATGCGAGCACATCGCCGTCGGAAAGGCATGCGGCATGCTCTTCGAGCCGCTTGCCGTTGACGAAGGTGCCGTTGGTGCTGCCGAGGTCTTCCACGCAGGGCGAACCGCCGCGCATGAAGATGTGCGCATGCCGTCGCGACAGGTATTCCACCTGGTGCGGGAACTCGTTCTTGTAGCGGCCGAACACATCGTCGCTCTTGCTGACGAGGAAGGGAAGCTGGGTGATGACGATCGGCTGGATGCCTGTCTCGGTTTTCTGCGGCGTCAGGGTCATGCTGACAAGGCGGGTCGTGTGACGGGGGGCGCGTTCGCGCGTACCCAGCTTCAGCTTGTAAGTCAGCGAGCGGCCGAAGCAGATTTCGTCGCCGTCATGCAGCCTGCTGATCTTCTGCTGGATATTGACGCCGTTGACGGTCGTGCCGTTCTTGCTGTCGAGATCGGCGATGTAGAGCACGCCATACTCGCAGAAAATCCTGGCATGCCGGCGCGACAGGTCCGCCACCTTGTCCTGCGGGTAGGAAACGAAAGGCGGCTCGGTACGGCCGATGGCGAACAGGTTGTCCTCGATGCGTATTTCGCCGAGATCCGGATGGGATACCGGCTGCAGCACGATATCGAAATCGGCGAATCCCTGCTCCGCCCGCGGCGGCATCTCCGCAATTGCCGCGGAATCATTTTTCATTTTGATTCGCCGCCTCCGTAATCCCCGATGCGCCGCTCGCCGCCGCCACCTCCACCGGAGGCCAGCCGCCGCCGAGCGCCTTGTACAGCGTGACGGTATCCGACAGGATCTGTTGATGATTTGCCAGCAGCGCGAGCTGGGCCCCGAGCAGCGAGCGCTCAGTTTCGAACACTTCGAGCTGCGACACCACGCCCTCCTTCACCTGCGCCCGGATCTGCGCCGCGACCACCTGCAGGTTGTCGATCTGCTGCTGCAGTTCGACACGCTGCTTCTTATGGGCATCCAGGTTGACCAGGGCGTTTTCCACCTCTTCCAGCGCGCCGATGACCGTGCGCCGGTATTCTTCCTCCACGACTTTGGTCTGTGCCTCGGTGGTCTTGATGCGGGCCTTGACGCCAGGATCGAAGATCGGGATGTTGATGCTGGGCAGAATGCCGAAGGTGAATGATTTCAGCAGGTCCGTCAGGGCAAAGCTCGACGTGCCGCCCCGGCCGGTAAGGCTGATCGAGGGAAGCTGCGCCAGCTTCGCCTGGCCGACCATGTTGTAACCTTCCAGCACCCTGAACTCGGCAGCGACGACATCCGGCCGGCGCTTGAGCAGTTCCGCGGGCAATCCCGCCGGCACCGGCGGCAACTGCACCTTCTCCTGCAGAAAGCCGACCGGCACCCGGAACTCCCCTGCCGGCACGCCGAGAAGGGTCGCCAGCGCATTGCCCGCAAGCTCCCGTCCCCGCGCCAGCTCGAGCGCATCGTTGCTGAGCCGGTTGATCTCGGCGCGCTGCTGCAATACCCGGGTATTGGGCAGGAGGCCGGACCGGTGCATCGCTTCGTAGGTGACGAGAATCTCCCTGCTCTTTTCCAGCGTTCGCTTCTGCTGCTCGATCTGCTGGTCGAGCTGGAGAATCTGGAAATAGGTAGTGGCAACGCCAGCGACGAGATTCAGATACCCGGCGCGCCAGTCCGCCTCGGTCGCGCGGTATTGGGCGGTTTGCGCCTGCACGCCCCGTTGCGCCTTGCCCCAGACATCGATTTCCCAATTGACCTGGGTGCCGAGATTGAAGTCCTTCGAGAACTTCCGTCCGGTGCTCTTCTCGAAGCTGGCGCCCGCGCCGGCGTCCAGCGTCGGCAGCGCACTGGCGCGGACCTCGCCGATCTGCGACGAGGCAACCTGGATGCGGGCGGCGAGGATCCTCAGGTCAAGGTTGTTCTGGATTGACCTCGTGATGAGGGAGTCGAGATAAGGGTCGCGAAATTCCCTCCACCAGTCGAGCGTGACGGTTGCCGTCGGCGATACGGCAGCCTCCTGCCGCTCCGTCCAGGCTGTCTTCATCGGTGCTTCGGGACGCTGGTAGGGCTGCATGCTGACATCCGCGCAGCCGCCGAGGACGGCGGCGCATAGTCCGGCGACCACGCATTGCCGCCGCAACATGGTCGCATGCGGGACAACCCGTCGCCCCCGCTTCCGGGTCGCATTGCATGAAAGTATGGTGTTAAGCATGTTGTCCTCATCCCTGGCGGAAATCCCGGCGTCGGGCCGGTGAAGATTGGCAAGTCGGCATCGTGTGTTGTCGGGATCGGTCAGGGCGTGGCAGTCATACGGTCCTGCGTGGCCTCCCACGCTCTCGATTCGACGAACACCCGGAACAGGTTGGCGTCGAGCTTTTGCGCGCGGCATTCCGCCGACAGCAGGTCGAGCGCCTTTTCCACCGGCACGGCCTTCTTATACGGCCGGTCGGAAGCGGTCAGCGCATCGTAAATATCGCAGATCGTCAGGATGCGGGTCTGCGTGCTGATCTGCGTTCCCCGCAGTCCCATCGGATAGCCGGAGCCATCAAGCTTCTCGTGGTGCCCGTGCGCTATCGACGGCACGCCCGCCAGGTCTCTCGTCCATGGAATCAGGATGAGAAACGAATAGGAATCCGCCACATGCGATTCGATCTGCCGCCGTTCCTCCGGCGTCAGGCATCCCTTTGCAATGCCCAGCGCATCGAATTCGGAACGCGCCAGCAGCGACAGGAAGGATTCGTCAGATTCATGGCAGCCGTAATCGAGGACGTTCTGCAGGTCGAATGCCTGTTCGCCCGCCGATATGGATGGCTCGTTGGCGCGCCGTATCGAGTCGAGAAAGGTGTCCAGGCGGGCAAACTCGAGCTGCAGACCCTCGTCGATCTCGCGCTTGACCTGCCTGAATGCGGTGATGCTCAATTCCTGCTGCGCATGCATTTCCGCCAGCCTGCGGTAGGCCTGCTTTTCAAGGCAGGCCCGCGCATACTTGAAGCGGTGTTCCAGCAGCAGCATCTCATGATGATGCAGCTTCTTTTCTTTCTGAAGCACATTTTCGCGCACGCCGACCTTGCCGAAGTCGTGAAGCAAGGCGGCGTAGCGGATCTCGCGCAACTGGTCCCTTGTGAAACGGACCTGCCGCAGCACGGGTTCCTCCGAGCGGTCCACTGCCCGCGCGAAGTGCTCGGCATAGGTGGCGACCCGGAAGGAATGGCCGGCCGTGATCGGGTCCCGTTC
>NZ_DASZBA010000092.1:0-17743 GCF_035944575.1 Noviherbaspirillum sp. | reverse complement strand
GCCGACCCGAGCCTTGGCCTGATCACCGGCGTGGCCATCATCGCGCATGAAATCCCGCAGGAAATCGGTGACTTCATCGTGCTGCTCAACGCCGGCTTTTCACGCACCCGGGCTTATGTCTACAACCTGCTATGCAGCCTGATGGGCGTGGTCGGCGGCCTGGTGGGTTATTTTACGCTGGAACAGGCCAGTGACTGGATCCCGTATGTGCTCGTGTTCGCGTCGTCCGGATTCATCTACATCGCCGTCAGTGATCTGATGCCGCAGATGCAGCGCCGGGCAACCATGCGCGAGACGATTCCGCAGATATTGTTAATCGCTGTCGGCGTGGCGATCGTGGTTTTTCTCACCAGTCAGTCGCACGCGCATTAAGGCTGCTGCGTGATAAAAGACCGCCGCATGGTTTCCTTCTTCTCCCAGGGGGTAGGAGGATGAGGCCGGATTACCGGATGAAGCAGCTCGCCTTCGGCCCGATAAACTTCAATTTCCCGTCGCCACCGGCCTTGACGGATCGGCACACCATTCACTCCACGACCCCGGATACAGCGCAGCGCCCGGCAGCCCGGCTACCTCCAGTGCAAGAAGGTTGTGGCACGCCGTTGCGCCGGACCCGCATTGCATGATCGCGGCCTCTGGTCTATCGATCAATGCGCCGAACTCGGTGCGCAATTGCTCCGCCGTCTTGAAGCGCCCATCACCTTGCAGGTTGTCCTTGAAGAAGCGGTTCTTCGCTCCGGGAATATGGCCGCCGACCGGGTCGAGCGTCTCGTTCTCGCCGCGAAACCGGTCCGGTGCGCGGGCATCGATCACGGTGCGCTCGTTGCTCGAAAGATTGTTCAGCACCGCATGTACGTCAACGGTTGTCACGATGGAAGGGCGCATGCCGGCGTTGCCTCGCGGCTTTCCGACGGCAGCGGTCGACAAGGTTGATCCCTGTGCCTGCCAGGCCGGCAATCCGCCATCCAGCACTGCGACCGCCGCATGGCCGATCCAGCGCAGCATCCACCACAATCGCGCCGCGAACATGCCGCCCTGCGCATCATAGACGACCACCTGCGAGTCGTCGTCGATGCCCCAGCCACGAACTTTTTCCATGAAGGCGTCACGGCTCGGCAGAGGATGGCGGCCGCGGAATTCGCCGTTCGGCCCGGGGCTCTTGTCCGACATGTCGGTGTCGAGGCTGGCAAAGGCGGCGCCTGGAATATGCCCGGCGGCATACGCGGCACGTCCGGCGTCGGGATTGACGAGGTCGTGGCGGCAATCGATGACAACCCATTTCGGGTTGTCGAGATGTTTCGCAAGGTCGGCGGCGGAAATCAGGGTGGTGTTGGGCATGTCGTTTCCTATGCTTCGTTGGAGATCCGGTCGTCGGACTGACCTGTGGCCTTCGTGGCCGATGTCTTTTCCGGCGGGATGGCATTTCGGGCATTGTAATAGGTAGCGGCGACGCCGCTGACGAGGATCACGCCGATGCCGGTCCAGCCGAGCCAGTTCAACAGGTCACCCCAGATCAGGATGCCCCATACGCTGGAAAATACGATGCCGGTGTACTGCAGGTTGGCGGTCACCAGGGTCTTTCCGAGGCGATACGCGCGGGTCAACGCCATCTGGGCGACGGTTGCCGTCACGCCGATGGCCAGCAGAAGTGCGATGCCGGTTGCTTCATGACGGTGCCAGGCTTCGCCGCTGTTGCCCATGAATCCGGGTCCGGCCAGCGTGCCCAGCAATCCGGCGACGACCCCGGTCAGCGAAAAATAAAATACCACCCGGTATTCCGGTTCGCCGAGCTGGCCCAGCGTGCGCACCTGCAGATAAGCAAGGGCGGACAGAATGCCTGATGCAAGACCGACCAGCGCCGCGAACCAATGGTCCGCCTGCACCGACGGCTGCAGCAGCATCGTCACGCCGATAAAACTCAAGCCGACGGCGGCCGTAAGGCCCCATTCGAAACGCTTTTCGCCGCGCCACCAGCCGAGGGTGAACAACATCGCCGCAATCCATATCGGCGCCATGTAATTGAGGGTGATGGCGGTGGCCAGCGGCAGCTTCCCGATGGAATAGAACCAGAACCATAGTGCGGTAACGCCCACCGTGCCGCGCCAGAAGTGGTGCCAGGGCAGCGAGGTCTTCAGCGTGCCTCCCTGCATCAGGGTCAGGCCATAGATGAAGATGACGCCGATGATGCCGCGGTACATCACGATTTCGCCGGTCGAATAGGTGTCGGATGCCAGCTTCACGCAGACGCCCATGATGGAAAACATAAAGCTGGCGAACAGCATCCAGAGTGACTGCATGGGATTGGAGAGTCGAGAATGCACGGCGCCGATGCATCGAACGCCGGCTGCAACAGTGAAATTGAAAAAGGAAAGGCGCGCAAGCGCCTTCCCGGATTGCATGTCAGACAGGAATCTGGCGCCGGTACCACTCGTGGAAATGCTGCATGCCGTCTTCCATCGGCGACTGGTACGGACCGACTTCGCTGGTGCCGCGCTCCATCAGGATGCGGCGTCCGGCGTCCATGCGCATGCCGATCTCGTCATCCTCGATGCAGGTTTCCATGTAAGCGTCGCGTTCCGCCTCGACAAATTCCCGCTCGAACAGGACGATCTCTTCCGGATAGTAGAACTCCACCACGTTGAGCGTTTTCTGCGGACCTTTCGGCCAGACGGTCGACACCGCCAGCACATGCGGATACCACTCCACCATGATGTTCGGGTACAAGGTCAGCCAGATCGCGCCGTGAGGCGGCGGTACGCCGTTGCGGAACTTGAGCACCTGCTCCTGCCATTTGCGGTATTTCGGCGTGCCCGAGCGTGACAGTGCATGGTTCACGCCGACCGTCTGCACGCTGTAGCGGTCGCCGAATTCCCAGCGCAGGTCGTTGCAGGTGACGAAGCTGCCCAGGCCCGGATGGAAGGGTTCGACGTGATAATCCTCCAGATAGACTTCAATGAAGGTTTTCCAGTTGTAATCGCACTCGTGCACTTCGACATGGTCGAGCATGTAGCCGGTGAAATCGAGATCCTTTGCGACGCCAAGGCCGGACATGATGCGCGCCACGTCGACACCGTTCTGCTCGAACAGCAATCCGTTCCAGTTTTGCAGCGGCGTCCTTGACAGGTTCATGCACGGCGTCTCGCCGAAATGCGGCGCGCCGATCAATTCGCCCTTGAGGTCATAGGTCCAGCGATGCAGCGGGCAGACGATATTCTGTGCGTTGCCGCGACCGTCGAGCATCTTGGCCTGACGGTGACGGCATACGTTCGACAGCAGTTCGATGCCCTGCGGATTGCGCACCAGCATGCGGCCTTCGTTTTCCCATGCCAATGTGGCATAGTCGCCCGCATTGGGCACCATGAGTTCATGGCCGGCATAGCGCGGGCCCTGATGAAATAACTGCTTGATTTCCTTTTGCAACAGCACGTCGTCGAAATAGACGTTGACCGGAAGTTGCGCGTTGGATCGCGCGAGCTTGGCAAGTTGAGCCAGATCGGACATCCCCACCCCCAAATTAATTTGCACCAACCTAAGAGAGAAAGAATCCGCAAAAACCTGTATTCAAGAAAAAAATGATACGGAAATTTTGGACAGAACGGCGGATTATACCCCACCCCTCACATTGTCACAGGAACAGCACTCCTCCTTGCGGATTGTCCATCCTGCAAGCGAAAAAGCCGGAAGCGCGGAGCAATATGTTGAAATATTTGCAATGAATGCTTGCAAGATCGACCGGCAGCCCGCATTCCGATTGCCCTATCTCAACTCCATAAGATGGTTTGTTCTAAAATAAGCGGCTAAACTTCATCATGGCCAATATGTCAAAGAAAACCCCTTCCGCCGCACAGCCTGCGTCGTTCGAGGAAGCGATGGCTGAGCTGGAACAGCTGGTCGCCCGGATGGAAGCAGGTGAGCTGCCGTTGGAAGCCTCCGTTGCCGCCTACAAGCGTGGCTCCGAACTCGTCAAGTTCTGCACTGGCCAACTCGACAAGGTCGAAAACCAGGTCAAGGTACTCGAAGGCGATATGCTCAAGCCGTTTGCCGCCTATTCCGATGACGACACCGGCGACGAGGCCGACGAATGATCTTGCAATCGGCGTTTCTCGACTGGATGAAGAGCGTCCAGTCGATCATGGAAGATGCGTTGAGCGTCATGCTGCCGGACCAGCGCGAAGCGCCGCAACGACTGCATGAGGCAATGCGCTACGCGGCGCTCGATGGCGGCAAGCGGGTCCGTCCGCTATTGGTATTCGCAGCCGGCGAGCTGTTTGGCGCCCGCAGGGAAGACCTGATGCGCGCCGCATCCGCAGTTGAAATGATTCACGTGTATTCGCTTGTGCACGACGACATGCCATGCATGGATGACGACGCACTGCGGCGCGGCAAGCCGACCGTGCATGTCAAATACGACGAGGCCACCGCCTTGCTGGTCGGCGATGCGCTGCAGGCGCAGGCATTCCTGGTCCTGTCGGACGGCGACGGCGATGCCGCCCGCAAGCTTTCCATGGTCCGGATGCTGGCCGAGGCTGCCGGTTCTGTCGGCATGTGCGGCGGCCAGGCGATTGACCTCGACAGCGTCGGACTAAGTCTTACCCAGCCTGAGCTGGAGCGTATGCATCGCATGAAAACCGGTGCGCTGCTGCGCGCATCGGTGCTGCTGGGCGCCGTGTGCGGCAAGGCGCTGTCGGACGCCGAGCGCGCATCGCTGGAGGCGTATGCGGATGCGGTCGGCCTGGCGTTCCAGGTCGTCGACGATGTACTGGATGCAACCGCCGATTCGGCTACGCTCGGCAAGACCGCGGGCAAGGATGCGGCGGACAACAAGCCGACTTATGTATCGATTCTGGGTTTGGAAGAATCGCGGAATCTGGCGGAAAAATTGCGCAATGACGCCCACCGGGCGCTCATGCCGTTCGAACAAGAAGCACGGCGCTTACGCGACCTCGCGGACTTCATCGTGCAGCGGAAGGCTTAGTATGAGCATGGATTTGTTAAAGAAGATTGATCTCCCCGCCGACCTGCGCAGACTCCCGCGCGCACATCTCAAGCCACTGGCCGACGAGCTGCGTGCCTACCTGCTCGACTCGGTGTCGCAGACCGGCGGGCATCTGTCGTCGAACCTCGGCACGGTGGAGCTGACCATCGCGTTGCACTATGTATTCAATACGCCGGAGGATCGCATCGTCTGGGATGTCGGTCACCAAACGTATCCGCACAAGATCCTGACCGGCCGGCGCGACCGCATGAACACGCTGCGCCAGCTCAACGGCATCTCCGGTTTTCCGCGCCGTGTTGAAAGCGAATACGACACCTTCGGCACCGCGCATTCGTCGACCTCGATTTCCGCCGCGCTCGGCATGGCGCTGGCCGCGCGGAGCAAGGGCGAGACCCGCCACGCGATCGCCGTCATCGGCGACGGCGCGATGACGGCCGGCATGGCATTCGAGGCGATGAACAATGCCGGCGTCTATAACGACATCAACCTGCTGGTCATCCTGAACGACAACGACATGTCGATCTCCCCGCCGGTCGGCGCGCTCAATCGCTATCTCGCGCGCCTGATGTCGGGCAAGTTCTATGCGGCCGCCAAGAATGTCGGGAAGTCGGTGTTGCCCGGCCCGATGCTGGAACTGGCCAAGCGGTTCGAGGAACATGCGAAAGGCATGGTGGTGCCGGCCACGATGTTCGAGGAATTCGGCTTCAACTACATCGGCCCCATCGACGGTCACGACCTCGATTCACTGGTGCCGACCCTGCAGAACCTGAAGAATCTGAAGGGGCCGCAGTTCCTGCACGTGGTGACCAAGAAAGGCCAGGGCTACAAGCTGGCCGAAGCCGATCCCGTGCTCTACCACGGCCCGGGGAAATTCAACCCGGCCGAAGGCATCAAGCCGGCCGCCGCAGGCAAGCAGACTTATACCCAGGTGTTCGGCAATTGGCTATGCGACATGGCGGCGCAGGACAAGCGACTGGTGGGCATTACCCCTGCGATGCGTGAAGGTTCCGGCATGGTGGAGTTCGAGCAGCGCTTTCCGGACCGATATTACGATGTAGGCATTGCCGAGCAGCATGCGGTGACGTTTGCAGCCGGTCTCGCCTGCGAAGGACTGAAGCCGGTTCTTGCCATTTATTCCACGTTCCTGCAGCGCGGCTACGATCAGCTGATCCATGATGTCGCCTTGCAGAATCTCGATGTCACCTTCGCGCTCGACCGTTCCGGACTGGTGGGCGCCGACGGTGCGACGCATGCGGGCAATTACGACATTGCGTATTTGCGCTGCATCCCCAATATGGTTGTCATGGCGCCGTCGGACGAGAACGAGTGCCGTCAGATGCTCTCCACGGCTTTCCAATATAATGGCCCTGCCGCGGTTCGGTACCCGCGAGGCGCAGGCATCGGCGCTGCGATCGAGCCGGAACTTCGCACCCTGCCGATCGGCCGGGGCGAAATCCGTAAGGAGGGCAAGGACGTTGCCATTCTTGCATTCGGCACGATGCTAGCGCCGAGTTTGACGGCGGCGGAAGAATTGAATGCGACGGTGGCGAACATGCGCTTCGTCAAGCCGCTGGACGTGGAACTGGTCAAGCGGCTGGCGCAGACGCACGATGCCATCGTTACCGTGGAAGAAGGCGCGATCATGGGTGGCGCCGGCTCGGCAGTCGCGGAGGCGCTGGCGGAAGCCGGCATCGTGAAGCCAATCCTGCATCTGGGACTTCCGGATCGATTCATTGATCATGGCGATACGGCGCTGTTGCTTGCCGGATGCGGTCTGGATGCCAAGGGCATTGCGGCATCGATACGACAACGCTTTGGCAAGGGCGAACCCCGGCTCGTGGTCAACAACTGACAAGAAACCTGGCAGCCGCATGAGTCGGCGCGACAACCTGAATAGGCATATTAATGAATACCCGTGATCTGAACCTGACTACCATTCCCGATGTGCAAAGCACTGCCGATACCCGCCGGATTGCGATCCAGCGTGTCGGCGTCAAGGGAGTGCGTTATCCGGTCACGATCAGGACCGCTGCGGGCGTGCAGCCGACCGTGGGTACATGGAACATGTATGTGCATCTCCCGGAGGATCAGAAGGGCACGCACATGTCGCGCTTCATCGGGCTGCTGGAAGACAACCGGGCGCCGCTCGATGTCGGCACGTTCAGCAAGCTGATGCACCGGATGGTGGAATTGCTCGAAGCCGATTCGGGTCGTGTCGAATTGTCGTTCCCGTATTTCATCAACAAGATCGCGCCGGTTTCCGGCGTCGAAAGCCTGATGGATTACGAAGTCGGCTTCACCGGCGAAATCAGGGACGGCAAGCTGGAAGTCACATTGAGGGTATTAGTCCCGGTCACCAGCCTGTGCCCGTGCTCGAAGAAGATTTCCGCCTACGGCGCGCACAACCAGCGTTCGCACATCACAGTCAGCGCCTTGCTGGCCGATGAAATGCCGGTGGATGATCTGATCGCAAGGATCGAGGCGCAGGCGTCCTGCGAATTGTATGGATTGCTGAAGCGGCCGGACGAGAAGTACGTGACCGAGCGCGCATACGATAATCCGAAGTTCGTCGAGGATCTGGTGCGCGACGTGGCCGGCATGCTGAATGCCGATGCGCGCATCGCCGCCTATACCCTGGAAGCGGAAAATTTCGAGTCGATCCACAATCACTCGGCGTATGCGGTGATCGAGAAGGACAAGCGGATCAAATAACGGGATGCACCCAATAAAAAAGCGACGCAATGCGTCGCTTTTTTATTGGGTGCTCGGCTTGGCAAGACTCCGCTACGCCACTTTTTTCGTCAGCCCCAGATAGGTATCGATCACCTTCGGATCATTGGCCAAATCGGACGCAGGACCTTCGAGTGCAATGTCACCGGTTTCCAGTACATACGCATAGTCGGCCACCTGCAGTGCCGCGCGGGCATTCTGCTCGACCAGCAGGATCGCAACGCCGGTCTGCTTCAGGCTGACGATGATATGGAAAATTTCTTTCACAATTAGCGGCGCCAGGCCGAGGCTGGGCTCATCCAGCATCAGCAACTGCGGCTTTGCCATCAGCGCACGTCCGATGGCAAGCATCTGCCGCTCGCCGCCCGACAGCGTGCCGGCTTCCTGCCTGCGCCGTTCCTTCAGGCGCGGAAAAAGGCCGAATACGACATCAAGCTGATCGGCATGGTTCTTGTCGCCGGCGCGGTAGCGGCGATAGGCGCCAAGCCGCAGGTTGTCTTCCACCGTCATGCTGGAAAACAGTTCGCGCTTCTCGGGCACCAGCGACATGCCGCGCGCGACCCGCGCTTCGATCGGCACGCCGCGCATATCATGCCCGAGAAGCTGGATGTCGCCGCGCAATGCGCCGCTGGCCGGCATCGCGTCGGCGATCGCATTGAGCATGGTCGATTTGCCGGCGCCGTTGGGGCCGATGACGGTGACGATCTGACCGGCGCCGACGGTGAGGTTGGCGCCGTGCAGCGCCTCAACCTTGCCATAGGCGACATGCAGATCCCTGACTTCCAGTACCGGTGTGGACATGGTGTGTTCCTTCATATCATTCGACGCCGCCGAGATAGGCCTCCAGCACCGCCGGATCCTGCTGCACGTCGGCCGGCAGGCCGGACGCGATCTTGGTGCCGAACTCCATCACCACCAGCCGGTCGGTCAGGTTCATCACGAAGTCCATGTCGTGTTCGACCAGCAGGATGGTCATGCCTTCACCCTTCAGCTTGCGCAGCAGATCAGCCAGCGCCTGCTTTTCCTTGTAGCGCAGGCCGGCGGCCGGTTCGTCGAGCAGCAGCAGGGTCGGGTCGCAACACAGAGCGCGGGCGATTTCGAGGATGCGCTGCTGGCCGAGCGCAAGGCTGCCGGCTTCCTCATAGAGCATGTGGCCGAGTCCGACGCGTTCGAGCTGTGTCTTCGCTTCGAAGAGCAGCGCCTGTTCCTCGGATTTGTTGGCGCGGACGATGCTGGTGAAGATGCCCGCCACATCGCCGTGCGTGCCGCGCAGGTGGGCGCCGATGGCGACATTCTCCAGCACCGTCATGGTCGGCATGAGCCGCACATGCTGGAAAGTGCGGGCGATGCCGTGGCGGACGATGCGGCGTGAGGGCAGGCCGTCGATGCGGGTCAGCTCGCCGTTCACCATGAATCGGATCTGGCCGCCGGTCAATGGCAGCACGCCGGTGACCAGGTTGAACATGGTGGATTTGCCGGCGCCATTGGGACCGATGAGTCCCATGATCTCGCCGGCCTTGACGTCGAACTGCATGTCGTTCACCGCAACCAGTCCGCCGAACTCCTTGCGCGCCCGGTCGATCTGCAGGACGGTAGCACCAGGCGCATGCTTTGCGCGCTTGGGCAGGGCAGCGGCCGAAGCGGGCGCTACCGCCTCCGGCTTGCTTGGAAACCACTTGCGCACAAACGGCCACAGGCCCTCGCGCGCACGCTGCAGCAGCACCACGAGCATGATGCCGAAGACGATGATCTCGAAATTGCCGTTGGCGCCCAGCAGCGCCGGAAGAATCTGCTGCAGCTGGTCTTTCAGCAGTGTCAGCAGGGCTGCGCCGAGGATCGCTCCCCATACGTAGCCGGCGCCGCCGACCACCGCCATGAACAGATACTCGATGCCGGCATTCAGGCCGAAGGGCGTCGGGTTCACCGCCCGTTGCAGGTGAGCGTACAGCCAGCCGGACAGGCAGGCCAGCAGCGCGGCAAATACAAAGATCACGATCTTCATCCAGGTGGTGTTGACACCCATCGCCTCGGCCATCACGCCGCCGCCCCTGAGCGCCCGGATAGCGCGGCCCGGCCTGGAATTGAGCAGGTTCTTGATGGCCAGCAGCGACAGGATCACCGTCAGCCAGATCAACACATACATCTCCCGGCCCAGATCCAGCGTAAAGGACAGGATCGTCACCGGAGGGATGCCTGTCAGGCCATCGTACTTGCCGAGGAATTCGAGGTTGCCGAAGACGTAGTACAGCGACAGGCCCCAGGCGATGGTGCCGAGCGGCAGGAAATGCCCGGACAGCCGCATCGTGATGGCGCCGATGAAGAAAGCCGCGCCGGCGGTGATGACGATGCCGGCCAGCAGCCCGACCCATGGAGAGATGCCGAGTTGCGATGTCAGATAGGCGGTGGCGTAAGCGCCGATGCCGACGAAGGCGGCCTGGCCGAATGAGGTCAGGCCGCCGACACCGGTCAGCAGCACCAGGCCAAGCGCGACGATGGAGTAGAGGCCGATGTAGTTGGCCAGCGTAATCCAGAAAGGGGGCGTGGGCAGGATGGGCAGCAACGCCATGACGGCGAGGAAGGCAAGAAAATAGATGCGCATCATTCCTCTCCCTCGTCGGTATGGCCGGACTTGAGGGAGCGCCACAGCAGAACCGGGATGATCAGGGTAAATACGACTACTTCCTTGAATGCGCTGGCCCAGAACGAAGAATAAGACTCCAGCAGCCCGACCAGCACGGCGCCGGCCGCGGCCACCGGATAGCTTGCCAGTCCGCCGATGATGGCGCCGACGAATCCCTTCAGGCCGATCAGGAAGCCGCTGTCGTAATAAATGGTGGTCAGCGGAGCGATCAGCACGCCGCACAGCGCGCCCATCGCCGCCGCCAGGGTGAACGCAAGACGGCCCGCCTGCGCGGTGCCGATGCCGACCAGCCGCGCGCCGAGGCGATTGACGGCGGTGGCGCGCAATGCCTTGCCGGACAGTGTGCGCTCAAAATACAGGTAGAGTGCGGCGATCAGCGCCAGCGATACGGCGATAACCACGATGCTCTGGCCGGAAATCGCCATCGCGCCGGCTTCGAAACGCGCATCGGAAAATGGCGCGGTACGGGACCCTTCGGCGCCGAAGATGACGAGGCCCATGCCCATCAATGCGAAATGCACGCCGACCGAGACGATCAGCAGGATCAGCGTGCTGGCCTCGGCCAGGGGCTGGAAAGCGAGGCGGTAAACCATCGGGCCCATCGGCACCACGATCGCCAGGGTCAGCAGCACCTGCAGCGCCATCGGCAGCGTCGGACCGGCGAATGTCCTGGTGGCGGCGAAGATGGCAAGAGGGGCCAATACGAAGGCCACCAGCGCGAGCGGAATGCTGCGCGCGGCGGTACGGCGACGTTCAGCCGTACGCATGACGAAGTAGGTTTCCTGGACAAACGTGACGACACCCAGGGCGACCAGCAGCGTCGCGGACTGGGGGAAGATATTCGATTGCATGGCGGCGAGCGTCAATGCGCCGAAGGCGACGAATTCGCCTTGCGGAATGAAGATGACACGGGTGACTGAAAATACCAGTACCAATGCCAAGGACAGCAGTGCGTAAATTGCGCCGCTCGTTATGCCGTCCTGTGCAAGGATGGCTGCAATCGATAGATCCATTTTGGGTCCCGGCAAATGAATTCAACAAGAGGGTATAACAAAACGCGGGAGGCGCACATGGTTTGCGGCATGCGCTTGAAAAAAGGGGAGTGTGGCCACTCCCCTTGCAACGCCACCCGGAACCTTACTTGTTGTCGCTGCCGAGGAGCTTCCATTTGCCGCCGGCGATCTGCACCATCACGCGGGCGCGCTGGTCCAGGCCGAGGTGGTCATTCGGGCCCATGTTTACGATGCCGTGCGACACCGGGAGATTCTTGATGCCTTCGAGCGCGTCACGCAACGCCTTGCGGAATTCCGGTGTGCCCGGCTGCGCCTGCTTCAATGCTTCCGGCGCCGCAGCCGCAAGCAGGCGTCCCGCATCCCAGGCGTGGCCGCCGAAGGTCGACACGGTGCCCGGACCGTATGCTTTTTCATAGGCGGTCTTGTAGGTCATTGCGGAATTCTTGATCGGGTTGGACGCCGGCAGCTGCTCGGCAACCAGCAGCGGTCCCGACGGCAGGAACGTCCCTTCGCAATCCTTGCCGCAGACACGCAGGAAGTCGTTGTTCGCCACGCCGTGCGTCTGATAGATCACACCCTTGTAGCCCCGTTCCTTCAATGCCTTCTGCGGCAGCGCGGCCGGCGTGCCGGAGCCGGCGATCAATACCGCATCGGGGTTGGCGCCGACAATCTTGAGAACCTGGCCGGTCACCGATGTATCGCTGCGGGCGAAGCGCTCGTTGGCAACCAGATTGAGTCTGCGCACTTCTGCCAGCTTCGAAAATTCCCTGAACCACCCTTCGCCGTAAGCATCGGCGAAACCGATGAAGGCCACAGTCTTGATGCCTGCATTGGCCATGTGTTCGGTAATCGCGGTGGCCATGTGCGAATCGTTCTGCGGTGTTTTGAATACCCATTTGCGCCGCGCATCCACCGGCTCGACGATGGCGGCGGACGCGGCCATGGAAATCATCGGCGTCTGCGATTCGGCCGCGACATCGATCATGGCCAGCGAATTCGGCGTCACCGTCGATCCGATTACCACGTCGACCTTGTCTTCGGAGATCAGCCTGCGCGTATTCTTTACCGCCGTCGTCGTGTCGGATGCGTCGTCAAGGACGATGTATTCGACGGTCTTGCCGGCGATTTCCTTCGGCATCAATGCGAATGTGTTTTTCTCCGGGATGCCGAGCGACGCGGCCGGTCCCGTGGCGGACACCGTCACGCCGACCTTGATCTGGGCCGTTGCGCTCGTGGCGAATGCAAGTGACAGTAAGGTGGGCAGCAATGTGCCGATTAGCTTTTTGTTCATGGTCTCGCTCCAAAGTGGAAATTTGATCACGGAGAGATCCTGCTTCCCCGTTCGTTCTGCTACATCACTTTCCTGCCGTTTCCGTACGCGGACATTCCTGCGCGTGGCGGTCTCGTTCTTGCTCCTTATACCTTCGATGCCTCTTTCGATGCTTCTTTTCAGGACAACCCTCCGAAGCGTTCATAAAAATAGGATGCCGCTTCCGGTACGTTATCGTCTTCCGCCTGCAGCGTCATCAGAATATGCTGGTCGGCTTCCTTGTAGGTCAGCTGATAAATTTCATGGCAAAGCTCGTATGCAATGGTGCCGGGCCAGTCCTCCGGCAATAATTCCAGCGGCAGTTGGGGGTCGTGCAACTGCGCGCGCCGGAAAGTGTGGATCAGCAACGTGCGGATCGCAAACGCCTGTTCCGGATCGAGCGTGCGGCGCGACTTCACCAGCTTCAGCAACGGTGCGAAACAATCGATGAAATGACGATAGCCGTCCAGCACCTTGTCCAGTTCCCAGCAGTGCGTCACCAGGTCGCTTAACGGCCTGCTGCTGACCTCGTCCGATGCCGCCGCCGAATACACAAATACCTTTCCGGTAACGTCCAGCCGCGCAAGAATCTCTTCCAGCGCCGCCGCCTTGCCGCCCGGATGCGCGAAGATGCCGGGCGCGATCATGCCGAAACCTTCCCACAGCAGTTCCTTGCGCAGGTTGGCCCGTTGCGAGGCGCTGATGATTTCCGGCGCCGTCAGCAGCATGGTCCAGCGGCCATCCCAATTCAACCCGGTTGGCGCATATATGCGCTTGTACGCGCGCTCGAAGCGGCGCAATCCGGGTGCCGTCAGCGTGTACAGGCTGCGCCTTCCTTCGCGTGATGCCTCCAGCCAGCCTTCCTCCGCCAGCCGGAATACGCTGGTCCGCACCAGCCGGTCGCTGATGCCGAACGGCGCCAGCAGGGCAATCAGGCTGCCCAGCCAGACTGCGCCGCCGCGCGGCGTGATCGAATCGCCGAAAACAGTCATCACCACCGATTTGGAGCGAGGCGGATTGCTGTCCAGAAAATCCTGAATCCATTGATCGATGGAGGCGTTCTTCATTCGAAATAGTGTGTTGCGCGGGGTGCCGTGGTCGTGTGCCGTTTCTTATCGAAATGCATTTATAGCACAACAGTCTTTGACAGGATACGGAAATCAAAAATGATTCAACAAAGACGTTTACATAAATTATTGCGTATCATATTATGGCTTGACGGCCGCATGCCCGCCTGCGAAATCACGCGGCCTGCACGTTGCCGCCTTCAGGAGAATTGCAATGTACGCACAATTGGTCGATACCGGCGCCCGCCAGCTTCGTTCGCTGGAACAGATGTCGCCGGAGGAAAGAGCATTCCAGGAAAGAATCGATGCGGGCATCAAGATCGAGCCCAAGGATTGGATGTCCGAGGGCTATCGCAAGACATTGATCCGGCAGATTTCGCAGCATGCGCATTCGGAAATCGTCGGCCAATTGCCGGAGGGTAATTGGGTAACGCGTGCGCCGACCCTCAAGCGCAAATCCATTCTGCTGGCGAAGATCCAGGATGAAGCCGGCCACGGCCTGTATCTGTACAGCGCGGCGGAGACGCTCGGCGTGTCGCGTGACCAGTTGCTCAATGACCTGCATTCCGGCAAGGCGAAATATTCCAGCATCTTCAATTACCCGACATTGACATGGGCGGACATGGGCGCGATCGGCTGGCTGGTCGACGGCTCCGCCATCATCAACCAGATTCCGCTGTGCCGTTGCTCTTACGGGCCATATGCGCGGGCGATGATCCGCGTCTGCAAGGAAGAATCCTTCCATGCGCGCCAGGGCTACGACATCATGATGGCGATGGCACGTGGCACGCCGGAACAGAAACAGATGGCGCAGGATGCGCTCAACCGCTGGTGGTGGCCGTCGCTGATGATGTTCGGCCCGTCCGACGCCGAATCGGTCAACAGCGCCCAGTCGTCGCAATGGCGCATCAAGCTGTTCTCGAACGACGAGCTGCGGCAGAAGATGGTCGACCAGACCGTGCCGCAGGCAGAGTATCTCGGCCTCACAATTCCCGATCCGGATCTGAAATGGAATGCCGAAACCGGCCACTACGAGTTCGGCAAGATCGACTGGACGGAATTCAACAATGTGCTCAAAGGCAATGGCCCGTGCAACCGCGAACGGCTGCGCACACGGGTGAAAGCCTACGAGGACGGTGCATGGTTCCGTGACGGCCTGAATGCCTACGCCGACAAGCAGGCGGCCCGTCAGGCCGCCTGAATACCTGCGTACAAGTCAACGCATACTGATTGGAGAGTTGCATGAACAAGGAATGGCCGCTGTGGGAAGTGTTCATCCGCAGCCAGCATGGTCTTGCGCACAAGCATGTCGGCAGCCTGCACGCGCCGGACGCCGGCATGGCGCTCAACAACGCGCGCGACGTCTACACCCGCCGCAATGAAGGCACCAGCATCTGGGTGGTAAAAGCCGCCGACATCACGGCCAGCGATCCGTCGGACAAGGCGGCCATGTTCGACCCGGCGAGCAACAAGGTCTACCGGCATCCGACCTTCTTCCCGATGCCGGACGAAGTAAAGAATCTCTAGGACGCGCCATGTCCGATCACAAGTTCCAATATCTGCTGCGGCTCGCCGACACCTCGCTCGTGCTCTCGCAGCGGCTCTCCGAGTGGTGCGGCAAGGGGCCGGCGCTGGAGGAAGACATGGCGCTGACCAATGTCGCGCTTGATCTGCTCGGGCAGGCGCGGCTCTGGTATGCGTATGCCGGTGAACTCGATCCGGCAGGACGTGACGAAGACCAGCTTGCCTACCTGCGCGACGCCCATGATTTCCGCAATCTCCTGTTGGCGGAGCAGCCCAACGGCCATTACGGCGAAACGCTGGCGCGCCAGTTCTACGTCGATGCATGGCACTACTTTTTGCAGACGGCGCTCGTCAAGTCAAGCGACAGGCGCATCGCCGAGATCGCGGAAAAATCCCTGAAGGAAGTCACCTACCATGTGCGGCGCAGCAGCGATCTCATCGTGCGGCTTGGCGACGGAACGGAAAAAAGCCGCGCGATGATGCAGGCGGCGCTCGACGACCTGTGGATGTACACCGGCGAAATGTTCATGGCCGATAGTGTCGAGGAAGCGATGGTCGCCGAAGGCGCAGCGCCGCATCCGGCCGACTTGCGCGGGCCGTGGCTTGCGCATATGAAGGAAGTGTGCGACGAAGCGACGCTGACGATGCCGTCGCCCGACGCCTTCATGCAGAAGGGCGGCAAGCAGGGCAGGCATACCGAGCATCTCGGTTATCTGCTGGCGGAAATGCAATTCCTGCAGCGCGCCTATCCGGGAGCGCAATGGTGAGCGCAACTTGTTCCATCGCGCCGGCGCAGATATGGGAATGGCTGGCCGGTATTCCCGATCCGGAAATTCCGGCAATCTCGATCATCGACCTCGGCATCGTGCGCGATGTTGCGTGGGGAGACGATGGTGAATGCTTGGTCACCATCACGCCGACCTATTCCGGCTGTCCGGCGATGGCCGTGATCGCCGAGGCGGTCACCGAGGCATTGAAAGGCCATGGCGTCGAACGCGTGCGCATCCTGACCCGGCTTTCACCGGCATGGAGCACCGACTGGATGAGCGACGCCGGCAAGGCGAAGCTGAAGGGCTACGGCATCGCGCCGCCGGTGGAACAGGCGATCGACATCACCGGAATCAGCCGCAAGCGGAACACGATGCCGCAAGTGCCTTGCCCCCATTGCGGATCGCGGCGGACGAGCGTCGTCAGCCAGTTCGGTTCCACACCCTGCAAGGCACTGTACCAATGCGTAGACTGCCTGGAGCCCTTTGATTATTTCAAGTGCCACTAAGCGCACGCATGACAGGCGAGGCGACGAACGATGAGTAAATTCCATGCGCTGACGGTAGCCGGTGTGACGAAGGAAACCCGCGATGCCGTCGTGGTGACCTTCGCCGTGCCGCCTGATTTGCGGCAGGCATTCGAGTACAGCCACGGACAGCACCTCACCCTGCGCACGCACATCGACGGCGAAGATGTGCGGCGTTCCTATTCGATCTGTTCGGCCGTGCAGGACAAGTCCCTGCGGGTGGCGATCAAGCGTAATTCCGGCGGCGTGTTTTCCTGCTGGGCCAACGATGCGCTGCGCCCAGGACAGGTGATCGATGTCATGCCGCCGATGGGCCATTTCAACACGCCGCTGTCGCCGGACAATCGCAAGCACTATGTCGGCTTCGCCGCCGGCAGCGGCATCACGCCGCTGATGTCCATCATCAAGACCACGCTGATGGCGGAACCGCACAGCCGGTTTACGCTGTTCTACGGCAACCGGGCATCGTCCACCGTCATTTTCAAGAACGAGCTGGGCGACCTGAAAGACAGGTATCTCGACCGCTTCAACCTCGTCTACGTGATGAGCCGCGAGCAGCAAGATGTCGAACTGTTCAACGGTCGCATCACCGGCGAGAAATGCGAGGATTTTTTCAGGCACTGGATCGATCTGAGCGATGTCGATATCGCATTCATCTGTGGCCCGGAAGACATGATGCAAAGCGTGTCGGCTGCCTTGCAGGCGCATGGCATGCCGAAGTCGAACATCAAGATGGAACTGTTCGCCTCCAGCATTCCGAAACACAAGCATGTGCCGCGCGCGCAGACCTTGCCGGGACGCCAGGAATGCGAAGTCACTTTGATCATCGATGGCCGGCATACCAGCTTCACGATGGAAAAGGACAAGGAATCGGTGCTGGATGCCGGGCTGCGGCAGGGGATTGACATGCGCTATTCCTGCAAGGGCGGAGTATGCTCGACCTGCCGCTGCAAGGTGGTGGATGGCAAGGTAGACATGGATGCCAACTATGCGCTGGAGGATTACGAGATTGCGCGGGGGTTCGTGCTGTCTTGCCAGAGTTTTCCGGTGACGGATAGGGTGGTGATGGATTTTGATCAGGATACGTGAGCGGGGTTTCCAGAGTTCCTTAAAGTAGATTACTTCAAAATTTCCGCCGAATGGTTCCCTCCCCCTTTCAGGGGGAGGGCTAG